>JBJTJS010000029.1:0-5223 GCA_046096085.1 bacterium | reverse complement strand
GATCAACAGCAAGCCGACCCCCATGGCCCCGTCCGCCCCGGGGCACCGAACTCACGACCTCGGGGGCATCCGCGGAGGCCTTGGTGGAGTCGATGAGTTTCATCCGGCCCTGGTCGACGCTCGACACCATGGGCGAGGAGTACACCCGCTTCGCCGGCTCCCCGCACTCCGGGCACCCCACCGACTGCGGTGCGGTGCCCATGGGCAGGTCGACCTCGGTTATCCCGTGGTCGGCACAGCTGTACTCATACGTCGCCATGACGGATCCTCCGATTGTTCGCCTCGCCACGATTGTCAAGGGCAGATTCGACGACGTCAATCGTTTTGCTGAAGTACCGCATCACAGTTCGCACGCATAGATGGTGCTGCGTCATAGACGTCCCGACTGATCGAGGCGACAGTCGGGCTCGGGTGGGGTGGGCCGGCATTGCCGGTCCACCCCGCTGTCGTACCGAACCACTGACATGCCGCGCACGAGCCATGGCCTCGTGCCCTTACTCTGGGCAAGGCGAAGGGAGCCGCAGTGCCCGCAGTGGAACGCCGTCGCGTGACGCGCTTCCGCGACGGCGCATGGGACGACGCACCCGACCAACTCGCCATCGAGGAGCCTCTGGAGATCGAGGTCGACGGCGTACCCGTCTCCACGACGATGCGCACTCCCGGTCACGACACCGAGCTGGCCCTGGGCTGGCTCGTCGCCGAGGGGGCCATCACCTCCACCGAGGACATCGCCGAGGCCAAGGAGTGCTTCGAGCACGTCGAGGAGGATCCCGAGCAGGTACGCCGGATCGTGCAGGTGACGACGCGGGGAAGGCCCGCGGTCGAGCCCCGCCTCCACGCGACGTCGAGCGCGTGCGGAGTCTGCGGCGCGGATCTCATCGACCTCACCCAGCGCACGAAGGGCTGGACCCTCGACGCCGACGACACGGCGTTCGACATCGCGTCCGTGCTGCGCCAGCCGGGGATGCTGCTCGAGGCGCAGCGCGGCTTCGCTGCGAGCGGCGGCCTCCATGCCGCCGGCCTCTTCACTCCGGAGGGCGAGCTCGCGTGCCTGCGCGAAGACGTCGGACGCCACAACGCCGTGGACAAGGTTGTCGGCTGGGCGCTCGCGGAAGGCCGACTCCCGCTCCAGGGCCACGCGCTGCAGGTGAGCGGCCGTGCCTCGGCCGAACTCGTGCACAAGGCGGTCATGGCGGGCATCCCGCTCCTCGCCGCGGTGTCGGCCCCGAGCACCCTGGCCGTGGACCTCGCCCGCGCCTGCGGACTCACCCTGGTGGGGTTCGTGCGCGGGGACTCGCTCAATGTCTATGCCGGCGGCGAGCGACTGGGCCTCGCCTAGTCCTCACGTTGACCAACAGGCAAGGAGGCTCCGCCATGACGCGAGTGTCGACGTACCTCAACTTCATGGGCAATACCGAGGAGGCGTTCGAGTTCTACCGGTCGGCCTTCGGGGGCGAGTTCACCACGCTGGAGCGGATGGGCGACATCCCCGGCGTGCGCCTGACCGAGGACGAGAAGACCAAGGTCATTCACGTGGCCCTGCCGATCCTGGGATGCCACACGCTCATGGGCACCGACATGCTCGAGTCGCTGGGGCACCGGCTGGCGGTCGGCAACAACGTGTCGATCGCGCTTGGACTCCCTCGATCAGGCGCAGCGGATTCACCATGACCTCGGCGTCGGTGCCACCGACGTTCAGGAGCTCGCGCCTGCGCCCTGGGGCGGGAACTACGGGTCGCTCGTCGATCAGTTCGGGGTGCGCTGGATGTTCAACGTCCCGGACTGAGGCTGGGCTCTGGCCGTCACGCCGGTTTTCGCGGGGCTACCCTCCCGCTATGCATGTCGAACTCACGCTCGATGTCAACGACCCGGAGCTCATGATCGCCTTCTGGTCGAAGGTCCTCGGCTACGACGGCGAGGACGAGGGCCGCTTCGACGAGCTGGACCGCCTCTACTGGTCACTTGCCGACCCGGCCGGGCGCGGACCCCGCCTGGTGATCCAGCGCGTGCCCGAGGCGGTGACGGCCAAGACTCGCGTGCACATCGACGTGCACGTCCCCGACATCGAGGCCGAGGCCGCCCGCGCCGTGTCCCTCGGTGCCGCGCGAGTGGACGCCGAGCCCATCAGTGAGGTCGGTGCCACGTGGGTGCGGCTCACCGATCCGGAGGGCAACCTGTTCTGCTTCGTGGAGGAACGCCGCCCCTGACTCTCATCGCGACACGACCGTTAGCACTCGAGGGTCCTTGCCTGCTAACGGGTCGATGTCGCAGTCTTCCTCCATGGGGATCGAGGTCTCGGCCTTCGCGGGCAAGGACCGCAGCCTCGCGGGCTTCGTGCTCTCGGGCCGCTGGCCGGAGAGCACGCGGGAGTGGACGCAGTTCCTCGCCATCGCGGTGCGCTTCGCGGCCATGCCGGGCCTGCTCCCGACCACCACCGTCTTCCGGGCCATCGCGGAGCTCCCCGACGAGCCCCAGCCGGACACGGTCGGCCTCGTCACCGCGGCCGGGCCCGTGCTCGGCGTGGGGGCCCCGCGCCCCGGTCAGTTCGCCGAGCCGCAACCGGCCGCGCTCCTGGTCCTGCACCCGCCATCGGAGACGCGGCCGTCAACCCCGGAGTCCGAGGGGGTGGCATCGGGGTGCGTCCTGCTCCCCGGCGTCCCGCACCTCGGCCTGGACCATCGCGCGGGCTGGGTGGAGGCGGAGGCGGACGGCACGGTGACGCAGTTGCTCAGCCGCGTCGGGGTGGACCTGACCGTCGATCCCGACGTCGCCTTCCTCGCCACCCTCTGCGCCTAGTTCTCCTTTCTTTTCTGCGTCTGAGTTACGTGAATGGTGGGTTAGCGGGCCGCTAACCCACCATTCAGGTAACTCAGACGCAGAAAGAAACTAGGTGGGCTGGCCGTTGCCGCTGGGGGCATCGTCTCCGCCGTCGTCGTAGATCACCAGGATCCGGTCGCCACCGCTCACCAGATCCAGGAGCGGGACCGCGGCGAAGAGCGGCAGCCGCGCGGCGGCGAACGTCTCATTGACCTCCGGCTGCGCGCGGAGGAACTCCTCTGGGTCTTCCGTCGCGGCGCCGAGGTAGTCCACCCACGCCTGGTTGTGTGCCAGGTACGCCGCCTTCGCGTCCCGCGTCGCCGAATGCCACGGCAGCGCCGACACCTCGGTCACCCCGATCCCCGCCTGCGCAATGGCCGCCTGACCGTCGGCCGCGATCCCGGAGAGCTCCGCGCGCAGCGCCTCGACGTCGGACTGCGAGGGCTGCTCGGGCACGTCCTGGAATGCCTCGGTCACGCGCTCCTGGGTGACCACCATGGCCGCCTCGGACGCCTCGCCCGCCGCGAGGAGCCGGGCGGCCTCCGCATTGCGCGTCGCGAGTTCGACCAGCCCCAGCACCGAGGCGAGGCAGAACACGGCGAGGAAGGCCAGTCCCACGGCCCACGCGGCACCCGCGGGGAAGGGGCGCGGCTGCTGGGGCGGACCGGCCTGGAGTACCTCCTGGCTCACGGGCCTATCCTCCGCTACCGCTAGCCTTTCGCGCATGTCGGCCACCGCGCAGGCTCCTTTCCGGGGGGGCGCGGCCATCGTTCCGCCGCCCTGGAGAGCCGAGTACGACGCTCGCGTCGATCGCCTGCGCCGGGAACTCGCGGCCAGGCCCCCGGGGGCGCCGATCCGCCTGGCGAAGCAGACCTCGAACCTCTTCCGCCAGCGCGTCCCGTCCATGACCCCGGGCCTCGACGTCTCCGGCTTCGACGGGGTCCTCGAGGTCGATCCCCTATCGCGGACCGCCGAGGTCCTCGGCATGACGACGTACGAGCACCTCGTCGACGCGACGCTGCCCTACGACCTCATGCCCCTATGCGTGCCGCAACTGAAGACGATCACCCTCGGCGGAGCGGTCACCGGTCTCGGCATCGAGAGCACGAGCTTCCGGTGGGGGACTCCCCACGAGTCGGTGATCGAGATGGACATCCTCACCGGCGACGGCCGCGTCATCACGGTCTCCGGGCGCCCGGACGACCCGCATCGGGACCTGTTCTACGGCTTCCCCAACTCCTACGGCACCCTCGGCTACGTCCTGCGGCTGAAGATCCAGCTCGAGCCGGTGAAGCCGTACGTCCGCCTGCGTCACGTCCGCTTCTCCACGGCTCGTGCCATGTCCGACGCGATTGCGCAGATCACCGAGGCCCACGAGTGGGACGGCACGCCTGTCGACTTCCTCGACGGCACGGTCTTCTCCGCAACGGAGCAGTACCTCACCCTCGGGCACATGGTGAGTGACCGCGGCGCGCTGACGCCGAGCGACTACACCGGGATGGGCATCTACTACCGCTCGATCCCGCGCAAGCGCGAGGACCTGCTCACGATCCACGACTACATCTGGCGCTGGGACACCGACTGGTTCTGGTGCTCTCGCGCGTTCGGCGTTCAGAAGCCGCTGGTACGGCGCCTGTGGCCCGACAGCCGCAAGCGCAGCGACTTCTACTGGAAGCTCATCGCCTGGGACCGCCGCACCGGGTTCTCCTCCCGCGCGGCGCGACTGAGGAGGAAGCCGGCGCGCGAGGAGGTGGTGCAGGACATCGAGGTGCCCGTGGACCGCCTCCCAGATTTCCTCGACTTCTTCCATCGCGAGGTCGGCATCGAGCCGGTGTGGGTCTGCCCCATGCGCCAGCGCGACCCGTCCGCGCGGTGGCCGCTGTACGAGTTCGACCCCTCCGTCACCTACGTGAACGTCGGCTTCTGGTCCACGGTGCCGCTCCCCGACGGGGTCCACCCCGAGGAGGGGCGTATCAACCGCCTCATCGAGGCCACGGTGACCGAGCTCGACGGACGCAAGTCCCTGTACTCCTCGGCGTACTACGACGAGGAGGAGTTCTGGGGCATCTACGGAGGCGAGGAGTACCGCCGCCTCAAGGGGGTCTACGATCCCGACTCGCGGCTGCTCGACCTCTACGACAAGGTCGTGCGCCGCAGGTAGGCAGAACCACAGCACGGAGCACGCTGCAAGGAGGAACCATGGATCTCGCCACTGCCTTCGCCACCGTCGTACCCCCGGAGCGGGGAGTGGGCTTCCGCGCTTACGACGGATCCAGCATCGGGACCGTCGGGGCCGACGTCGTCCTCGAGGTCACCAACCCCCGCGCGGTGCAGTACATCGCCTCGTCCCCCAACCAGCTCGGCCTGGCCCGCGCCTACGTCTCGGGGGACCTCGAGATCCACGGC
>JBJTJS010000028.1:0-2130 GCA_046096085.1 bacterium | reverse complement strand
CTCGGAAGCGCTCGCCGGACCCGGCTCCCGGCACGCGCACCCGGATCCCCCGCAGGGGGTCGCCGGAGTCGGTGGCGCGGCTGTCCAGGACCACGGTGCTGGAGCCGTCGAGGGTGACGCTGCCACGACCGTCACGCCCGCTGAACGTGCGACCGGCAATCGTGAACGTGCCGGAGCCGGACCAGGCCACCGAGTAGCGGCCCGGGGGGTAGCGCACGTCGGCGATCACGGTGCTGGCCACCTGGCCTCGCGCCAGCGATGCCGGCCAGCCATCCCGCCGCAGGGTCAGCGGCGGCCCCTCCCCCCAGGGTGCGCCGTCGGCATTGGGCACCCAATCGCCGGCCTGGCGCATCAGGTCGTTGAAGGGGACGGTGCCGCTGTAGTACGTGACGGCCGCCAGATTGGTGCCCAGGTGGCCACTCGACGTGGCCGGCTCGGCGGGCGGCGCGCCGTACGACGTTCCCGCGCCCGCGACGGCGCTGAGCGCCAAGGCGCCGAGCAGGACGGCACCCGTCAGGGCCACCCCGCGAACGAACAGGGGCCGCGTGCGCATGCGGTCATGGTGCCAAAACGACGCGGCCGATGCAGCGCAGGATTACCCTGGGCACGTGACGCCGACGAATTCTGGGGCCCGCGCAGCGATCCCCGCGGCCGCGGCGGTCGCCTTTGCCGTGCTCATCACCGGGTGCATTACCGTCAACTCATCCCCCGAGGCGACAGTGACGGTCACCGCGCCCGCTGACTCGAGTTCGCCATCACCGATCGCGCCCACGTCGAGTTCCGGGCCCTCTCCGTCGGGGACCTCTCCGTCCGGGCCCACTCTGCCGAGGCCCGACTCCGCCACCCCCACGCCATCGACCTCTGCCGCTCCGCAGCTCACGCTCGCCGAGGCGATGGCGTCGGGGTCCGGCTACGGATTCGGGGAGGACCGCTGCTACGTGGCCGAACTCGCAGAATCGGACCCGACATTCGGAACGCTCTCCCTCAGCGAGTACGGCAAGGACAATCGGGCGGCCTGCCAGACACTCGACGCCGTCGTGGCCATCGTCCACGAGACCGGGGACTCCTGGGAACTGGTCGACCTGTTCCTATCGCCCGACTGCGTGTCAGCCCGGAAGAACCTCGAGGCCTTCGGCGCCAGCGAGGCGGTGGTGCAGGACATCATCGGCGACTGGCCCTGCTGACCCCTCGATCTACCGCCGCCCGGGCTGCGGCTGTGGGATGCTGTCCCGGTGCTCGTCATGGACTATCTCGGGTCGTTCCCGGCCGTGGTGCGACTGCTCATCGCCATCACCCTCACCGTAGGCATCACGCTCCTGTTCGTTCGGCTCTTCCACTCACGCTCGGTATCCCTCGTATACGTGAAGCAGCCCACGGAGCAGGATCCCCCGCGCCACGGCGACCCCGAGGAGCTCTACGAGCCCGGCAAGACCGTCGACCTGGCCGGCAGGGTGATCGCGATCGTGATGTTCGCCTTCGTCTTCCTCCTGGCCTTCACCATCGGGCAGTTCTGGAACAACGTCAATCAGGCGCTCGACGCCACGCAGACCGAGTCCGCCGACTTCTCCCGGGCCATGATCCTCGCCCAGGCCCTCCCCGAGGACAAGGGTCGAGACACGCTTGTCAGTGGGCTGAACCAGTACCGCACGGACGTGATCACGATCGAGTGGCCGTACCTGCAGGCCGGAGATTCGAAGGGCGCCTACCAGGCCCGCACCCGGAACGGGGAGGCTCTCGCCAAGCAACTGCAGCAGGCCTCGAGCGAGGGAGCCTTCTCGGTGCAGGGGGAGTCAGACCTGTCGTCCTCCATCGACGACATGCTGTCCGACGGCACGGACCGCATCAATGCGCTACCTGATACGTCGACAACGGGACTCATCTACATCATCGGCTTCCTGGCGATCATGACGCTCGCCATCATTGGCGCGTTCCAGCTGGCGCGGCTCTCGATGCATCTTCTTCTCATGGCCCTCGCCGCAGCCGTCGTGGGTGCGCTGATGTTCACGGTCGTCGAACTCAGCAATCCCTACGACGGCGCAGAAGCCGTCGTACCGCTGCTCGTCACGAGCAACCTCTAGAAGCCCACGACCTCCCGCGCGCTAGTGCGGGGGTGGTCGGGTGGTCCAGGTG
>JBJTJS010000027.1:0-2227 GCA_046096085.1 bacterium | reverse complement strand
CCAGGTGGCGCGGGCCCTCCAGCGGCGCTCCGGCGGGCTGCACCCCCCCGGCTCCACCGTCTACGCGCCGCCGGCGCTGCGCTACGTCATGGCGGTGCTCCGGTCGCTGCCCGGGCCGGTCTTCCGGCGGCTGCCCCTATGATGCGCCAGGTGATGCGCCAGGGCCGCGCGAACCGGCTGACGTCCTGACGGGAGGCGCCGCATGTCCGCGTTGCTGGCGAGCCTGACGCCGTCGCGCGTCCTCACCGGATGCCGCGCCCTCATCGTCGTCCAGGTCGTCCTGCGGTTCATCGTCTACGGAGCGGGGTTCTTCTACTGGGACGACTACGTCCTCCAGGGCCGGGCCGCGCTGTACCCCCTGCTCTCCGAGGACTACCTGCTCTACCTCCACAACGGACACCTCATGCCCGGGGGGTTCCTCGTGTCGGGCCTGCTCGAGCGGCTCTCCCCCCTGGACTACTGGCCGGTCCTCATCACGCTGCTGGGCCTCCAGGCCGTCGCCACCTGGCTCACCTACCGGCTCCTGCGCGCCCTCATCGGGCCCAGGCCGTTCCTGCTCGTGCTCGTGGCCTTCCTCGCCCTGGCCCCGATGACGCTGCTGCCCGGTGCCTGGTGGTCCGCCGCCATCAACTTCCTGCCCCTGCAGATCGGCGCCTCCCTCACCGGCCTCCTCGTCCTGCGCGCCCTGCGCACCGGGCGCCCATGGCCCCTGCTGGGGGCCGCGGCGATCCTCCCGATCGCCCTGGCCTTCTTCGAGAAGTCCCTGCTCATCCCGCTCGTCGCCCTCGCCGTCGTCATCGCCGCCGGCCCCCCGGACACCGGGCTCGTCGCCGGGATCCGGGGCGCCCTGCGGCGGACCTGGCCCTACTGGGCCCTCATCGTGCCCATCGGCGTCCTCTACCTCGTCTACTACCTCGACCGCGCGGCATCCCTGTCGCGGCCACTCTCGGACAGCACGGGCATCGTGCTCCTCGTCGCCGAGACCGTCTTCCGCGGCCTGCTCCCGGCCGTCTGGGGCGGACCCCTCGCGTACCAGCCGGCCGGCTTCGGCAGCGCCCTCGCCGATCCGCCGGTGCTCATCGCGGCCATCGCCGCCGCCGCGGCCGTGGCCTGCGTGGGATACGGCGTCGTGCAGTCCTCCCGCTCCCGGGCCGTGTGGATCCTCGCGGGCGTGTGGCTGCTCGCCGACCTGGTGAGCCTCGTCGTGGGCCGGTCGGGCTTCGACATGGTGCTCGCCCTGGGAGCCTCGCTGCGCTACACGGCCGACGCCGCCGTCGTCCTGCTGGTCGCGGCCGCCGTGACGGTCGCTCCCCCGGTCGGCCAGCCGGACTCCGCCCTGGCGCGCCGCGCGCGGGCCTCCCTGTCGGCGAGCCTGGCCCAGCGCCCGCGGGCATGGACGGCGGGCACCCTGACGGCAGCCGGGGCGCTCGTCGTCGCCGCCGTGGTGTCCCACGTGACGCTGGTCTCCCCCCTCGCGGACAACGCCTCGCGCACCTGGCTCATCAACATCCGCAAGGCCCTGCAGGAGCAGGAGGGGCGGAGCGTCGCCATCCTCGACGGCCCGGTGCCGGCGGACGTCTACGACGCCCTGGGATACCCCAACAACCTGCTGTCCACCGTCCTGGCGCCGCTCGACGACCAGATCCGCATCACCCGAGCGATGTCCGACCCCGTGATGTTCGACAGCAAGGGGCGCCTCGTCACGGCTTCGGTGGATGGCGTCGAGAGCTTCCCCGGCCCGGACGGCGACGGCGGGTGGGCCGTCAAGCAGGAGCCCGTCACCAGCCCCATCGACGGCAACCTCTTCCCCTGGGAGTACACCGTGCGCCTGCGGTACCTCGCGGCGAACAACGCGTCGGTGCCGGTGCGCCTGGGCGACGGGCAGCCAGCTGACCTCGAGGCCCTGCAGGGGCCGAACGTCGCGATCATGCGCGTGGACGGCGGTGGGAGCTCCGTCACCGTCGGGCCCTACGACGGACCCGAGGGCTTCGACCCCGAGACCGGGGAGTGGAAGGCGGGATCCGAGGATCAGCGCACCGAGTGGGAGCGGCAGTACGCCGAGGCCCATGCGCGCTGGGAGGCCCATCGCAAGCAGGTCGACGAGGCTCGCGCGACCGAGGAGACGGCCGCGGCGGAGGCCGGCGAGGCTCCCACGGAGTACTCCTCGGCGAGCGGCGACGACGGCGGCACCCTCGCCTCGGACGAGGCGCTCCAGGCGCTGCGGGAC
>JBJTJS010000026.1:0-9505 GCA_046096085.1 bacterium | reverse complement strand
GATCCGCCCGGCATGACCTTCCGACGCAGGACTTCCCGACGCAGGACAGAACCACCAGCCGCATCACCGATACCGAGAGGAACGCACAATGAGCCAGGAGATCCTCGACGGCCTCGCCGTCATCGTCAACGAGGTCGCCGGCGTACCCGTCGCCGACATCCAGCCCGACAAGTCGTTCATCGACGATCTCGACATCGACTCCCTCTCCATGGTCGAGGTCGTCATGGCCGCCGAGGACAAGTGGGGCGTGAAGATCCCCGACAGCGATGTGAAGAACCTGCGCACCGTGGGTGACGCGGTCGACTACATCGCGAAGGCGACAGCCTGACCGTGCCCATCGTCGTCACCGGCCTCGGCGCGACCACGCCGCTCGGCGGGGACATGCCGTCCACGTGGGAGGCACTCCTCGCGGGGCGCTCCGGCATCAACCGACTGCCCGAGGACTTCGGCCCTGAGCTCAACGTGCAGTTCGCCGGACAACTCGCCGTCGAGCCGCCCCTGGACCGCGTCGAGGCCCGTCGCCTGGACCGGGCCCAGCAGGTGGCGCTCGTGGCCGCCCGCGAGGCCTGGGCTGACGCCGGATCTCCCGACGTCGACCTGCTGCGCCTCGGCACCGTGATCGGCACCGGCATCGGCGGGTTCATGACTCTGCTCGAGGCCTACGACATCCTCAAGGAGCGGGGGCCATCGCGCGTCTCGCCCCTCATGGTGCCGATGCTCATGCCCAACGGCCCGGCGGCGGTCGTGGGCCTGGAGTTCCGCTCCGCCGCGGGCGTGCACACGCCGGTGAGCGCGTGCGCCTCGGGTGCGGAGGCGATCGCGGTGGGTGCCGCGATGATCGAGGACGGCCGGGCAGACATCGTGATCGCCGGAGGGGCGGAGGCCCCCATCCACCCGCTCACCATGGCCGGCTTCGCCGCCATGCGGGCCCTCTCGACGCGCAATGACGACCCGCAGGCGGCCTCGCGCCCGTACGACGTCGATCGCGACGGCTTCGTCATGGGCGAGGGGGCCGCGGTCCTCATCCTGGAGTCCGAGGAGCACGCCCGCGCGCGCGGCGCTCGCGTCTACGCCCGGTACGCCGGCGCCGGCCTCACCGCCGACGCCCACCACATCGCCCAGCCCGACCCCGAGGGCCGCGGCGCTGCACGCGCCATGCGCGCCGCGCTCGCGCAGGCCGACGCCTCGCCCGAGGAGGTCGTCCACGTCAATGCACACGCCACGTCGACCCCGCAGGGCGACGTGGCCGAGGCGGTGGCCATCAGGGCTGCGCTCGGAAGCGCGCAGCCCCTCGTCACCGGGACCAAGTCCATGACCGGCCACATGCTCGGCGCCGCGGGCGCAGCCGAGGGCGCGTTCACCGTGCTCGCGCTCTACCACCGGCTGGTGCCCCCCACGATCAACCTGCAGCACCAGGACCCCGAGATCGACCTCGAGGTGGTGTCGGGGTCGCCGCGGGAACTCCCCGCAGGGGACCTGCTCGCGCTCAACAACTCCTTCGGCTTCGGCGGGCACGACGTGGCCGTGGCATTCCGGAGCGCGTGATGGGCGGATCGGCCGGCGCCGCGACCGACAGCGAGCTCGACCCGCGGTCCCCGCGCGTGCGCCTCACCGCCTTCTTCGACCCCGGCACCTTCACGCCCATCACCCCCGAGGACGACCGCGGCGTGCTCGTCGGCGTCGGCACGGTCGACGGGGCCGAGGTCGTGGCCTTCGCCACCGATCCCACCGTGCAGGGCGGAGCCATGGGGCGCGACGGCTGCCGCGCCATCGTGACGGCGTACGACCGCGCCTTCGCCGACTCCTGCCCGGTCGTGGGCATCTGGCACTCCGGCGGCGCGCGCCTGCGCGAGGGCGTCGCGAGCCTCGACGGGGTGGGCCGGGTGTTCGCTGCGATGACGCGCATCTCCGGCAAGGTGCCGCAGATCTCCATCGTCCTCGGGCCTGCCGCCGGGGGGGCGGCGTACGGTCCCGCTCTCACCGACATCGTGATCCTCGGTCCCGAGGGCCGGATCTTCGTCACCGGTCCCGAGGTCATCCGCTCCGTCACGGGCGAGCAGGTCGACATGCTGCGTCTCGGCGGCCCCGACCCGCACGGGCGCCGCAGCGGTGTCGTGCACCTGGTGGCCGAGACCGAGCGTCAGGCCCTCGACGAGGGACGCCGCCTCGCCCACCTGCTGGGCCGGCAGGGCTCCTTGGACGTCGATGCCGTCGTCGACGTGGACCTCGGCGCCGTGCTCCCCGACTCGTCCAAGCGCGCGTACGACGTGCATCCCCTCGTGGAGACATTCCTCGATGACGGTAGCGCGGTCGAGCTCCACGCGCGATGGGCGCCCAATGTCGTCACGGTGCTGGGCCGCCTCGGCGGTCGCACGGTCGGCGTCATCGCCAACAACCCCCTGCGCCTCGGGGGGTGCCTCGACTCGGTGAGCGCGGAGAAGGCCGCCCGCTTCGTGCGCATGTGCGACGCGTTCGCGGTGCCGCTGGTCGTGCTGGTCGACGTTCCGGGCTACCTACCCGGTGTCGGCCAGGAATGGGACGGCATCGTCCGCCGCGGCGCCAAACTCCTCCACGCGTTCGCCGAGTGCGTGGTCCCCCGGGTCACGGTCGTGACGCGCAAGGCCTACGGCGGGGCATTCGTCGCCATGAACTCCGCCTCCCTGGGCGCCACCCGGGTCTTCGCCTGGCCGGGGGCCGAGGTCGCGGTCATGGGCTCGGTCGCCGCCGTCCGCGTGCTGCACCGGCGCCGGCTCGCCGAGGCCACCGACGAGGAGGAGCGCGCCCAACTGGAGCTCGAGCTCGCGGCCGAGCACGAGGTCATCTCCGGCGGCATCGCCCGGGCGGTTGAGATGGGTGTGGTCGATGAGGTTGTTGAGCCGCAGCACACGCGCACGCGCGTCGCACGCGTGCTGCTCGACACCCCGGGCGTGCGCGGCGGGCACGGCAACATCCCGCTCTAGGAGCCGATGCGATCCGCGGCAGGCCCCTGCCGCTGTGATGGGATAGCCCCGTGACCACTCTTCTCGAAGCCCTGTCCGACGGCCCCCTCCTCGGCGACGGCGCCATGGGCACCATGCTGCAGTCCCTCGGCAACGAGGACGGCGGCGCGCCGGAACTGTGGAACGTCGAGCGAGCGGACGTCGTCGAAGGAGTCCTCGACGGGTACGCCGCTGCCGGGTCTCAACTGCTCACCACCAACACGTTCGGCGGCACACGGGCGCGCCTGCAGATGCACGACCTCGAGGACCGCGTCGTGGAACTCAACCAGGCGGGCGCCGAGATCGCCCGCCGCGTCGCGGACCGCTACGTCGGCGTCTACGTCCTCGGCGACATCGGTCCTTCAGGGGAGCTCATGGAGCCCATGGGCGACCTCACCGTCGAGTCGGCGGCCGAGCTGTTCGGCGAGCAGATCCGCGGCCTGGTCGCCGGAGGGGTCGACGGCATCCTCATCGAGACGATGAGCGACCTGTCCGAGGTCGAGGCGGCCGTCAAGGCGGCCCGGGAGTTCGCACCCGGCCTGCCCGTCCTCGCCACGCTGAGCTTCGACACCAACCTGCGCACCATGATGGGCATCTCCCCGGCCATGGCGGTGCAGGCCATGGCCGACCTCGGCGTCGACGTCATCGGCGCGAACTGCGGCCGGGGCCTCGACGAGATGCGCACGATCGCGGGGCAGCTCGCCGAGGCGGGCGGGCCTTCGGTGCGCCTCATGGTGCAGTCCAACGCCGGGCTGCCGCGCCTGCAGGGGGACTCCTTCATCTTCGACGGGACTCCCGAGGAGATGGCGGCGTACGCCGTGCAGATGCGCGAGCTCGGCTTCGTCATCATCGGCGCCTGCTGCGGGTCCACGCCCGAGCACATCGCCGCGATGCGCGCCGCCCTCGCCGCCTGAGAACCAACCTCCCTGTCCCCGGCGGGGGAGCCTGTGGACAGCGGGTGACCTCTGTCGCCGGAACCGCCGACAGTGGGCCGGTGACCCGACGCAACCTCTCGGCCGAGACCACCTCCGCCCTCGTCCTTCCCGGCGCGGCGGTGTCGCATGCGACCGCGGCGCTCGCGCTCGGCCATCCCGTCCCCCTCGGCTTCGCCGCCGATGCGTACGTCACACAACCGGGAGCCCGGACCCGATCGGTGGGCACCGTCCGCGTCCACCGCGCGGAACTCCCGGAGGGCCATGCCGCGATGCAGGGGCACCTGCTCGTGACCTCACCGCCGCGGACCGCCCTCGACATCGCCCGCACGGCGACCCTCCCCCAGGCCCTCATCTGCGTCGACGCCGTCATGCAGGACTGGGTGACGGACTCGGCTCCTGTCCATCTCGATCCGCGCCTCGCCGTGCGCGATCCGCGACTGCGCGCGAGCGCGCGGGCGGCGCTGGAGATCGTCCTCGCAGACATGCCGCGGTGGCCGGGGATCTCCGTGGCCAGGCGGGCCGTGTCGCTCGGCGATCCCGCGGCCGAGTCGCCCCTGGAGTCGCAGTCCCGCGGCGTCTTCGCCGAGAGCCCGCTGCCCCTACCCGAGTGCGGTGTCCCCGTCGAGGGGGCAGACGGCCAGGTCTACTGGGCCGACATGCTGTGGCGCGAGCAGTCATCGGCGAGTGCGACGGCGCCCTGAAGTACTCCCAGCCCGACGCCCTCTACCGCGAGAAGCTGCGCCAGGAGGCCCTCGAGCAGACCGGCTGGCGGGTGATCCGCTGGGGCTACGCCGACATCCTGCGACACCGGGGCCGACTCCTCGACCGCCTCGGCTGAGCCCTGGGGATCCGCTAGGCCCCCCCTCGGGAGCACTGGGCGATCGCTATGTCATCCATGAGCCCGAATGGAGCCCCATAGATCGCATAACGATCGCCCAGTGGGGGCGGGGCTCCTGGTGACAGCACACGGCGTGACCCGAGACGGGTCACACCACGTGGTGCAGGACGCGCACCGGGGAGTCCTCGGTGGCGACGCGGTACGGCTCGAGCTCGACATCCCACGACGTGCCCAGCAGGTACGCGATCCCGTCGGACAGGTCAGCCCCGGTCGCTGCCGCGCCCGCGACCGCGGCGCGCAGCCGGTCCTCCGACACCAGGATGTCGCCGTGCACGCCGATGATCGCGCGGTGCAGGCCCAGGGTCGGCGTATACGCGTAGCGCTCGCCCTCGCGGCCCGGGGAGGGATCCTCGGTCACTTCGAAGACCAGGTCCGGGATGGTCTTGAGCGCGCTCACCACGCGCGATCCGGTCCCGGGGCGCCCGGACCACGGGAGCTCCGAGCGCAGCATCGCCGGGGCGACGGGCTGGGACTGCCACGACAGGCGCACCTCGGTGTCGAGGACGGAGCCCAGGGCCCAGTCGACGTGGGGGGACAGCGCCCGGGGGACGGCGTGCAGGAAGACCACGCCACGGGAACGCCCGGACGCGGGCAGGGTCGGCGGAAGCATCGACATGCCGTGACCTCCTTCGCTGAGGGTCGCCTTCCCCTGCGTCCTCAACGCGACGGTGGTCCACCGGTTCCCTCACCCTAGACCTTCGAGGAGCGGGTTGCCCGCATTGGGTAGGGTCGCGACACGCCCGGCGAGAAGGGAGTGCGCGTGGCTTCCCCCCCGGACGACGCCCCCGCGCTCCTTGTCGCCGGCAAGCTCGTGGTCGACGAGGTCCTCGTCTGCGACGCCCCGCCCGTCGCGGGCTCCGCCCAGCGGGCTCGCGAACGCCTGGTGACCGGCGGCGGCCAGGTCTGGCACACCGCGCGGGCCGCCGCCCGCGCCGGGGCGACGGTGGCGGTCACGGGATGGTGCGGGGGCGATGCCGACTCGGCGCGCCTGCGCGGGGAACTGGTCGCCGCGGGGATCGCCGACCACCTTGCCACCCACGATCCCGCCTCGCGTTCCACGGTGCTCGTCCACGGCGGGGACCGCATCGTCGTGTCCCACGGCAGCAGCGGGTACGTCGATCCCCGCGCCATCCCGGGCACCGCGCTGGACGGGTTGGCGCTGCTGCACCTCGACGCCTACGTCCTCGACGCCGTGGCCGGCGACGCCCTCGTGGCCCTGGCATCGGCCGCCGCCGCCCGGGGCCTGCCGATCACCCTGGAGGCACCACGCGTCGACAAGTGCGCCTCGAGCGCTGCGTGGCTCGCACTGCTCCCGCCGCTGCGCGCCGTCCTCGGCCGGCCCGACGAGATCGCCGCCGTGTCGCGCTACCTGGCTGCTCCCCCCTCCATCACCGTGGCGCATGACCAGGATCGACCCGTCATCACCCAACACGGCTCATCGCAGATCACCACCCCCGTGCCGCAGGTCGAGGTGGCATCCCTCGGCGCCGGAGACCGCTTCGCCGGCGGATGGCTTGCCGCCCGCCTGCGCGGAGCGGACCTCGCCGATGCCGCGGCTGCCGGCATTGCGGCGGCCGGCCTGCGCGAGGCCGGACCGCTCGACTGAGCGGTCAGTCCAGCGTGACCCCTCCCGAGTAGCCGACCACGCGACCGCCGTCGATCTCGAGTCTCAACGTGGCCGTAGCCGGAATCGTGCCACCGGCAGCACGCATGGCCGGCAGGGCGACACGGTGCTCGACCTGGCCACTGGCGACGAGGGAGTCGAGCGTGATTCTCGTGGCGGAGGGGTCGAGCCCGGCGAGGCTGAAGTGGGAGCCGATGATCGCTTCCGGATCCCAGCCCAGGAAGGGCGCGTGCGGCTCCACGGCCAGCAGGGTCGATTCGGCATCGAAGTAGAGCGTGAACGGCGCCGGGGGTGCTCCCAGGTCCACCGGCCGGCATTCGGTCAGGCCCCCGAGGTAGGCACCCTCGGCGTCACGGAAGATCCGGGAGGACGCGGTGATCCAGATGCTCGAACCATCCGCGCAACGCAGTCCCACGGGCCTCGGCGTCTCGAAGGGACCCGACGCTCCCTCGTCGATGGCATCCCGGACGGATTGATCGTCGCTGCCCACAGAGAAGTCCCATGGAAGTCGCCCCATGAGTTCCTGCGGCGTCCAGCCGGTGAGTGTCGTCACGGAGTCGCTGACCCAGCCGACGGTGCGATCGGCATTGCTCAGCATCCAGATCACCCCTCGCGCATCACCATCGACCTGCAGGACGTCGAAGAGCGATGCCAGGCCCCATCCGGGCGGCAGCGGATGCGCGACCCCCTCGCTGCCGGCCGCGAGCATGTACCCCACACCGCGCCGCGTGACGATGAATCCTCCGCACGCCCCAAGCTTGCGGCGCAGGTGGTGCACATGGACGCTCACGTGGCCGCGCGGCCCAAACCAGTCGCCCCACACCGCCGCGATGAGGTCATCGAGCGGTACGACCGCGCTCGTGCGGGCCGCCAGGCACACCAGCACGTCGTACTCGGTGGGGGTCAGGGAGACCGTGACCCCGTTGGCCCGCACCGTGTGGGCGGCGTAGTCGATCTCGAGGTGGCAGTCGCGCGACGTCAGGGAAAAGGTGTCGAGAAGGCTCTGCGACATACCCCCCCCCGGCGTCGGACGCGAGCTGCTCCTCACAGCGCCCAGGATGGCGCGAATGAAGCGCCGACGGGCTCATGTGCACCCACCCCTAAGGCAATGCCTCATTCCTTAGACTGCGCACCGCTCCCTAAGCCGCCCCGCTAGGGACGCAGGCTCCACTCGCCGATGCCCGCCAGCCGCGAGCCATCGGACTGGTAGAAGACATTGGCCTCGATGCGGATGGGGACGAGCGAGCCGTCCTGGTGGCGGGCGAGGGTGTCGAACTGCACGCGAGACGGGCCGTGGCTGGCCGGGAAGTTGGCCAGGAAACGGGGCACGTCGTCGGCGAGGATGAAGTCCCGCGGCTCCCGGCCGACCATCTCGCCGGGCTGCCAGCCGAGCAGGTCGGAGACGGAGTCCGAGGCCCAGGCGATGGTGAAGTTGCGCTCGACGAAGATCCACATCACCCCGCGTGCCGCGGCATCCTCGCCCAGCATGCTGAAGAGAACGGGCAGGTCGTCGGGCCAGTTCGACGGCAGCGCGAGCTTGCGGGCCGGTGCCTCCAGGGCGTAGCCCACTCCCCGCTCATTGACGACGAGGCTGCCGAAGGTCCCGAGCTTGCGGCGCAGATGGTGGACATGCACGCTCACGTGGCCGCGCTGTCCGTACCGCTCGCCCCAGACCGCCTCCACGAGTTCCTCGACGGGGACGACCGTGCCGTAGTGGCTCGCCAGGCACAGCAGGATGTCGCGCTCGATAGGCGTCAGCCTGAGCGCAGCGCCGTTGGCCGTGACCCCCTGCCGGGCGAAGTCGATGGTGAGGTCGCCATCCTGGGTCGCGATGATCAGGGGATCGGGGACCCTGCCGGCCATGCGACTCCCCTCGTCAGTCCGGCCTGTCGAGACCTACTCGCGAAACGACGCTCATCCTGCCGCAAGGATGTGACGGCCGGGTCTCGGCCACGGCTTGCTTAACGTTGCCGGAAAGACTTAAGGCGACGGCTCAGCCGAGCCCGAGGTCGCGCGCGATGAGCATGCGCTGCACCTCGTTCGTCCCCTCGCCGATCTCGAGCACCTTGGAGTCCCGCCAGAAGCGGGCCACGGGGTACTCGTTCATGAAGCCGTAGCCGCCGAAGATCTGCGTCGCCCAGCGGGCATTGGTCACCGCGGCATCGGAGGAATGCAGCTTCGCGATGGCTGCCTGGCGCTTGAACGGCTCGCCGGCGAGCATGCGCGAGCCCGCGTCGTAGTACGCCAGCCGCGCGGTGTGCGCCCGCACCTCCATGTCCGCCACCATGAAGTCCAGCGACTGGTACGCCGACAGCGGCTTGCCGAACGCGTGCCGCTCGTGCAGGTAGCGCACCGACTCGTCGATGCAGCCCTGCGCCAGACCGACGGAGAGCGCCGCTATGGCGATTCGGCCCTCGTCGAGGGTCTGCAGGAACTGCGCGTACCCCTTGCCGCGCGTGCCAAGCAGGTTGGCCGCGGGCACCCGGCAGTCGACGAAGCCGAGCTCGTGGGTGTCGGAGGCATTCCAGCCGACCTTGGAGTACGGCTTCGACACGGTGAAGCCGGGAGTGCCCGACGGGACGATGATCGTCGACAGCTCTTTCTTACCTTCGGGCTTCCCCTCCGGGGTTTCGCCAGTGATCGCGAGCACCGCGACGAAGCCGGTGATGTCGGTGCCGGAGTTCGTGATGAACGCCTTGGTCCCGTTGATCACCCACTCGTCGCCGTCGAGACGGGCCGTCGTGCGCGCGGCCCCCGCATCGGTGCCGCCACCGGGCTCGGTGAGCCCGAAGGCTCCCAGCATCTCGCCGCTGACAAGCCGCGGCAGCCACTGCCGCTTCTGCTCCTCGGTGCCGAAGCGGTAGATCGGCATGGCGCCGAGGCTGACGCCGGCCTCCAGGGTGATGGCGACGGAGGAGTCGACGCGCGCGAGTTCCTCCAGGGCGATGCACAGGGCGAAGTAGTCCCCGCCCATGCCGCCGACGTCCTCGGGGAACGGCAGGCCGAAGAGCCCCAGCTCCCCCATCTGCCGCACGATCTCGTAGGGGAAGGTGTGCGCCTCGTAGTGGTC
>JBJTJS010000025.1:0-2890 GCA_046096085.1 bacterium | reverse complement strand
CTCCATGAGCATGTTCGCGGCGATCACCTGGCTGGCGCTCACCACCGGGGTCAAGGTCACCGACGAGGACTCGCAGCTGATCGGGCTTCCCGAGGGGCAGACGCAGAAGACCGTCATCGTCCAGGTGGGCCAGGCGGTGTTCGGCAACTTCGATGTGGCCGTGATCTCGCTCTCGCTGGCCACGGCCCTCATCCTGGCCCTCGCCGCCAACACGGCGTTCAACGGCTTCCCCGTGCTGGGTTCGATCCTGGCGCGCGACGGGTACCTCCCGCGCCAGTTGCACACCAGGGGCGACCGCCTGTCCTACAGCAACGGGATCATCGCCCTGGCCGTCTTCGCCGTGATCCTCATCGTCGCCTTCCAGGCGGACGTCTCCTCGCTGATCCAGCTGTACATCATCGGTGTCTTCGTGGCCTTCACGCTCAGCCAGGTCGGCATGCTCCGGCACTGGAACCGGGAGCTGCGTACCGAGACGGACGAGGATGAGCGCCGGCGCATGAAGCGCTCCCGCGCGATCAACGGAGTCGGCTTCGTGATGACCGGGTGCGTCCTGATCGTCGTGCTTGTGACGAAGTTCCTCCAAGGTGCCTGGATCGTCGTCATCGCGATGCCCCTCGTGTTCCTGTTCATGCAGGCGATCCACCGCCATTACGACAGGGTGCGGGACGAGCTCGCGGTCGGTGACGAGGAGCACGTCGGCCTCCCGTCACGGGTTCACGGGATCGTGCTCATCGCCAAGCTGCACAAGCCGGCACTGCGTGCCGTCGCGTACGCAAGGGCGACAAGGCACGACACCCTCGAGGCGGTGACGGTCCAGGTGGACCGCGACGAGACGCTGGCCCTGCAGCGGGACTGGGAGAGGCGTCAGATCCCGGTGACGCTCCGGGTGCTCGACTCTCCCTATCGCGAGGTCACGCGCCCGGTCCTGGACTACGTGCGCCGGCTGCGCCGGGAGAGCCCGCGCGATCTCGTCACCGTCTACGTCCCGGAGTACGTGGTGGGGCACTGGTGGGAGCAGTTCCTCCACAACCAGTCCGCGCTGCGGCTCAAGGCGCGCCTGCTCTTCATGCCCGGCGTGATGGTCGTGAGCGTGCCCTGGCAGCTCGCCACCAGCGGTGCGGCCTCGGGCGCGGAGCGCGACGAGGGCCCCGCGGACTAGGCGTTCTCGGCGGGGCGCAGGGACGGCCGCACGAGCGGGTCCCCCGAGACCAGGGCCTCGAACCACAGCGCGAGCATGAGCAGGACGAAGATGCGCCGGGAGTTGTCGGCATCGCCCGACCGGTGGGCGTCCAGGAGTTGCTCCACGTAGTCCATGTCGAGGATTCCCGACAGGAAGTCGCTGCGGCGGATGGGTGCCATGACCGCGTCCGGATCGTCCTTCAGCCACACGCGGAAGGGCGTGGGGAATCCCAGCTTGTCGCGGACCTCGGTGGCCTGGGGAACCCGCCCGCGGAATGCCCGGCGCAGCAGGTACTTCGTGGTGCCGTCCCGGTACTTCAGGCCATCGGAGATCCCCGAGGTCAGCGCCGCGACCTCCATGTCGAGGTACGGCACGCGCAGTTCCAGGGAGTGGGCCATGGTCATCCGGTCGGCCTTGGCGAGGATGTCGCCGCGCAGCCAGTAGTGCATGTCGACCAACTGCATGCGCCGGGCCTCGGGAAGCTCGTCGAAGCCGGGGTAGAGGCGGCGGAGCTCGTCGGGCGGCACGACGTGGCCCTGGGCGGGGGGATCCTTGAGGATGCGTCGCACCTCGTCGGGCCGGAACACGTAGGCGTTGCCGATGTAGCGCTCGTCGAACGGCGTGCTCGCGCGCCGCAGGTAGTTGCGGCCGGGGAACTGACGTCGGGAGCGCCCCAGTCGGGAGGCGACGGAGCGCAGGGGCCCGGGGAGGCTCCGCACCCGATCGAGGTCGATCGGCTCGCGATAGATGCGGTAGCCGCCGAAGAGTTCGTCGGCGCCCTCGCCCGAGAGGACGACGGTGACGTGCTCCCGAGCGGCCCTCGCGACGAAGTAGAGGGCTACGGCGGAGGGATCGGCGACCGGCTCGTCGAAGTACCACGCGATGTCGGGAAGGACTCCCAGGTACTCGTCGAGGGAGACGGTGATCTCGTGATGGTCGGTTCCGAGTCGCTCCGCCACCTCGCGGGCCTCGGCATGCTCGCTGACCGCATCGAAGCCCACCGTGAACGTCTTCACGGGGTCCAGCCCGAGGGAGCGGCGGCGCTCCTGCACGAGCGTGACCGTGATGGCGCTGTCAATCCCCCCGCTGAGGAAGGCGCCCACCGCCACGTCGGCGATGAGGTGGTGGGCGACGGAGTCCTCGAGGACCTCGCGCACGCGCGCCGCCAGCGCCGGCTCGTCGTCCGATCCGGTGCCCTCGAACTCGTACTGCCAGTACGGCTGGCAGGAGAAGGCTCCCCCCGGCAGGCTGACGGTGGCGAACGAACCCGCGGGGACACGGTAGATGCCGCGGAAGAAGGTCTCGTCGAGCGGGTTGAACTGGAAGGACAGGTAGTTGGCCACGGCCTGCGGGTTCGGCTCGCGCGGGCACCGCGGGTCGGTGAGCAGGGACTTGATCTCCGAGCCGAAGGACACCAGCGTCCCCGTCCCGGGGTCTCGGCGGTAGTACAGCGGCTTGATGCCGACCTGGTCGCGGGCGAGCAGGAGCCGCTGCAGCTCGGCATCGAAGATCGCGAAGCCGAACATGCCCCGGAGGCGGCGCAGCATTCCCGCGGGGTCCTCGCGCCCCTGCCGGGCATACAGCTGCAGGAGTGTCTCCGTGTCGCTGCGGGTGCGGAAGACCGCGCCGTCCGCCTCCATCTCGGCATTGAGCTCGAGGTAGTTGTAGAGCTCGCCGTTGTAGACGATGCCCACGGTGCCGTCCTCGCTC
>JBJTJS010000024.1:0-3409 GCA_046096085.1 bacterium | reverse complement strand
CTTCCTGCTCGATGGCCGCGGCAAGCTCGACACGTACTTCACCCGCGTCTACAACCCGGTGTGGACCAACCCCGACGGCTTCTCGTGGATCGAAGCGCTGTCGCGTGAGGACCTCGTCGGGTGCCATGTGGCGATGACGCCGACGTGGAACGAGACGGCCATCTGGGCGGACTACGTCCTGCCCTTCGGCCACAGCACCGAGCGGCACGACACCCAGTCCTATGAGCAGTACGCCGGCAAGTGGCTCGGCTTCCGCCAGCCCGTGCGCCGCGTCGCGCTGGAGAAGATGGGCGAGAAGATCTCCGATACCCGCGACACCAACCCCGGCGAGGTGTGGGAGGAGAACGAGTTCTGGTTCGAGCTGTCGTGGCGGATCGACCCCGACGGGTCCCTCGGCATCCGGAAGTACTTCGGGGCGCCCGGGCGGCCCGGCGAGAAGATGACGGTCGACGACTACTACGGCTACGTCTTCGACCACAACGTGCCCGGCCTGCCCGAGAAGGCCGACGCGGAGGGCCTCACCCCGCTGGAGTACATGCGCAAGTACGGCGCCGTCGAGATCGTCAACGGCCTGTACCGCCAGGACGAGCGACCCCTCACCCCCGCCGAGCTCGAGGGCGCGGTGGCCGACGAGAACGGCGTGCTCCGCAAGCCGATCACGCCCGAGACGCAGAAGCCCCTCGTCGGCGAAGCCGGCGCGGTCGGCATCGAGATGGAGGACGGCGCCAAGGTCGCCGGCTGGCTCACGCCGTCGCGCAAGCTGGAGCTGTACTCCCCGTCGATGGCGGACTTCGGGTGGCCGGAGTACGCGACCCCGACGTACATCCAGTCCCATGTCCACCACTCGGGGATCGACGAGTCTCGGGGCGAGGCGCTGCTCGTGCCGACGTTCCGCCTCCCCACCCTCATCCACACGCGCTCAGGCAACGCGAAGTACCTCAACGAGATCTCCAACAAGCACCCGATGTGGATGAACCCCATCGACGCGAAGCGGCTGGGCGACCTGCAGACCGGCGACATGGTCCGCGTGACGACCGAGATCGGCTACTTCGTCTGCCGCGTGTGGGTCACCGAGGCCGTGCGTCCGGGCGTGACGGCGCTGTCCCACCACATGGGGCGCTGGCGCACGACGGACGACGCGGGCAGCCGCTGGGTGACCGGCAAGGTCGACGTCGGCCAGCTCCCCGACGGCCGCTGGCGGCTGCGCTACAAGGAGGGCATCAAGCCCTTCGCCAGCGACGATGCCGACTCCATGCGCATCACCTGGGAGGATCCCGGCGTCCACCAGAACCTCGCGTTCGCGGTGCATCCCGACACCTGGTCCGGCATGCACTGCTGGCACCAGAAGGTGCGCATCGAGCGGGCCCACGAGGACGACAAGTACGGCGACGTCGTCGTGGACACGCAGAAGAGCCGCGAGGTCTACCGGGAGTGGATGGCCAAGACCCGTCCGGGTCCCGGGCCCCGTGGCCTGCGCCGCCCGATGTTCATGATGCGCCCGGTCATGCCGCAGATCCAGGCGTACTACGTGGACGGGATGCCCGCCGCGACCTGATCGCCGTCCTTATCCGATGGCGTACTGCAGGATGGCTCGCTCCTCGGGCGTCCACGGGCGCGACGATCTCGTCTTCGGGTCGCGCACGACTCCGACGGTGACCGCGAGCGCGGCGACGTCTCCGCCCGGGAGCCACACCTGCTCCTGCGTGCGCAGGCTGGAGTTGCCGACCTCGAGGGCCCGGCAGGTCACGGTGATCTCCGGCGTCCCCAGCGGGATCTCCGCGCGGAAGTCCAGTTCGACGCGCGCGATCACCATGTCGAGATAGGTATCCCCCAGCGTGTCGCGCAAGAACTGGTCGCGGGCGATCTCGAGGTAGCTGAGGAACACCGAGTTGTTGACGTGCCCCAGCGCGTCGAAGTCCCTCCACCGGACGGTCACGGGCACCTCGACGCTCCTGGGCATGCCCGCGAGGCTACCGTCCGCGGCCCCGGGCGGATGGCGTTCGCCCTCACCTGCCACGATGATGAGGGCACGCCACCGGCGCACCGCCGGACCAGCGACGAGGGGACCGCCGTGAAGACCAGCCGATCCGTGATCGCCATCTCCGTTGTCGCGCTCGCCGCCCTCTCCGGGCTCCCCGCGCAGGCGGTCCCGCAGGCCGCGGCCCCCAGCCACGTCCTCTCCCTCGGCTACGTCACGGTGGGCAACGCCGGCAACGCCGCGGACGCGGTCACCGGGTTCGGAGCGGTGGCCGAGGACTACCGCTTGTCGAAGAACGCGGTCACCATCGGCCAGTACGTGAAGTTCCTCAACCGGGTCGCGCGCAAGCAGGACAAACACGGGCTCTACAACCCGAAGATGGCCACCGACCTCACCGTTGCGGGGATCCGCCAGACGCGGAACAAGAAGGGCTTCCACTACTCGGTGATCGAGCCCCAGGGGGCCGTGCAGTCGCCGGCGGCCACGGGCGCGGACCGCCCCATCACCTACGTCAGCTGGTTCGACGCAGCGCGCTTCGTCAACTGGCTGGCCAACGGGCAGCCGCATGGCCGGCAGAACTACCTCACCACCGAGCGGGGGGCCTACGACCTCACCTCGCCGGCGGCGCGCGAGGGGTACGCCGTGCCCGTGAGCGCCACCAACCCCAACACCGGCCAACCGCCCACGCACCGGATCCCGACCGAGGACCAGTGGTACAAGGCGGCGTACTACAGCCCGGCGCTGAACTCCGGGGCCGGCGGGTACTACCCCTACGCGACGCAGTCGAGTTCCCCGCCCGGGAACTCCCTCGACGACACCCCGAACCAGGCGAACTACACCTGGGCCGGCGTCATCACGATCACCCGGGGCATGGCCCTGGACCTCGGCCAGAACTTCCTCACCGACGTGGGGGCGTTCCCCGGCAGCCCGGGAGCGTTCGGCACATACGACATGAACGGCAACGTGTGGGAGTGGAACGACGCCGACGGGACGCCCTCGGGCATCCGGGTCCTGCGCGGCGGGGGCTGGACGTCGTACTTCACCTACCTGCAGTCGACGTACCGCCTCGGCAGCGCCACGGCCGGGGCGAGCTCGAATGGCGGGTTCCGCCTCGCGATCACGCTGGCGCCCGAAGCCTCCCCCGCCCATGCCCTCGTGAGCGTGGGCGATCCCGGGAACGAGGCGGACGTCACGGGCTACGGCCGGGTCGACGACACCTACTCAATCGGCACGTACGAGGTCACCATCGGGGAGTACGCCGCCTTCCTCAACGCGGTGGCGCGCGACGACTCCTACGGCCTCTACGACCCCAATATGGCCAGCATGAAGAACAGCGCCGGCATCGGCCGCACGGGCAGCGCCGGCTCGTACTCCTACGCTCCGCTGGACAACTTCGGCGACAGCACCAACCGGCCGATCACGTACGTGAAC
>JBJTJS010000023.1:0-2562 GCA_046096085.1 bacterium | reverse complement strand
AGGCCGCCAACTTCCCGTGGTGGCAGGACGATCACAACTACTACATCGACCTCAAGGTGTCGCTGCCGATGCGGTGGGCGGCCCGGGCCATCGCGGAGAAGTCCGGCGCGGACGATCCCGACGACGGGCTCTTCCTCTTCTGGCCGGAGCTCACGGGGGTGGCCGACGGCGAGAAGTCGATGGACTCGCTCAAGAGCATCGTCAAGGCGCGTCACGACTACTTCGACTACTGGCACGAGCGCCGGCCCAGCATGCCCAAGGTCCTGGGCACCATCCCCGAGGCCGTCACCGACCCCGTGCTCATCGAGATCTTCGGCCTGAACCAGCACTTCCTCACCGCCATCCAGGCCGCAGGCAGCGACAGCGATGTCAAGACGCTGACGGGTGTCCCGGCGTCGAAGGGCAAGGCCCGTGGCCGGGCCCGCGTCTTCAACAACGCCGACAACCTCCACACCCTGGAGCCGGGCGACATCCTGGTGTGCGAGTCGACCTCGCCCAACTGGACCCCCGCTTTCGCCAAGATCGCCGGGTGAGTCTGCGACGGCGGCGGCATGCTCTCGCACGCCGCGATCGTCGGCCGCGAGTACGGCGTGCCCACGGTGACCGCGGTGGGCCTCGGCACAGTTGTCATCACGGAGGGCGATGAGGTCGAGGTCGACGGCGACTCGGGGACCGTTACGGTGATCAAGAAGGCGTGAGCGCACGGCAGGGGGTGGATGGTTCGCATGGGTGAGAGCGCGGGGCGACGCATCATCTGGATCGACACCGTCGATCCAGACGATGCCCTCGCCCGCACGGGAGCCAAGATGGGCCGTCTTGCCGAGATGGCGCGCGACGGGCTGTCCATCCCTCTCGCCTTCGCCGTCACCATCGACGGCTTCCGCGAGCACGTCGCCGAGACCGGCCTCGACGAGGCGATCGACGGGTACCTCGCGGGCATGGACGGCGGCGACTCCGCTGCCATCGATGCGGCCGCAGAGGCCATCCGCGCGGCGTTCCGGGAGACCGCGATGTCACCCGGCCTTGCTCAGGAGATCGAGGAGGCCTACGAGGAACTATCGGATCGCTGCTCGGACCTCAACGTCCCGGTGGCGGTGCGCAGCTCGGCGACCGGCGAGGACAGTTCCGATGCGAGCTTCGCCGGCATCTTCGACACCTACCTCGGCATCAGCGGGGCCCAGGCGACCATCAACGCGGTGCGCGATTGCTGGGCGAGCCTATTCACCACGCGCGCGGTCGACTACCGCCTCAAGCGAGGCATCTCCCACCACGCCATGCCCATGGCCGTCGGCGTCGTCGAGCTCGTGCATGCCCGTGCCAGCGGGGTTGCGTTCAGCGTGCACCCAGTGACAGGGAAGTCCGACCGCATCGTCATCGAGGCCAACTGGGGCTGGGGCGAGGCGGTCGTCCAGGGACTGGTCACCCCCGATCACGTCGAGGTGGGCAAGGCCGACGGACGCATCCTCAAGCACGACGTCTCCCGCAAGGACATCGTGTCGGCATTCGACTTCGCCGCGGGGGTCGTCGTGGAGATCCCCATGCCCACCCGACTGCGCGATCGAGCCTGCCTCGACGAGGAGCAGATCACGGCCATCACCGCGGCCGTGCTGGAGATCGAGTCCCGTTACGGCTACCCGGTCGACGTGGAATGGGTCGTCAGCCGGCACCGCAGACCGGGGGAGCCCATCTCGATCGTGCAGAGCCGTCCGGTGACCACGGCGGTCGAGCAGGCGAGTCCAGCGGGCTATGACCCCATGGCGCTGGCGCAGAAGTACATCTTCTCGGCCGGACAGCGATGACCGACAGGTCCCAGGAGTCCTCGCGCTCGGTCTCGATCGCCGTGGCCGTACTGGAGTGCTTCCTGTCCACCGAGGAGCTGGGCGCATCCGAGGTGGCTCGCCGTATCGGGGTCGCGAAGAGCACCGCGCATCGCGCGCTCGGCGCCCTGGCCGAAGGTGGGCTGCTGGACCGGGTGCCGTCGGGCCGCTACCGACTCGGGCTGCGGCTCTACGACTACGGCCAGTTGGCCATCGACCGGCTCCTCCTGCGCGAACTCGCGCTCCCGATCCTCGCTGGCCTGCGCGACCAGATCAGCGAGACGGTGCAGCTGGGCATTCCGGCAGGACACGAGGTGCTCTACGTCGATCGGCTCGAGGGCACCCACGGACTGAGATTCCATTCCGACTCCTACCGGCGGGTGCTCGCTCACTCCTCCAGCAGCGGCAAGGTCATCGCGGCCTTCAATCCCGCGGCGCACGAGGCGATCGCCCGACACGGCCTCGTGCGGCAGACGCGGCACACGGTCGTGCACCCCGCGAAGTTCGAAGCGCAACTGGAGCTCGTGCGCCGGCAGGGCTTCATCATGTCGACGGAGGAGACCGAGGTAGGCCTGTCGTCAGTCGCCGCTCCCGTCTTCCTCGATGGAGCCGACGGCGAGCGGATCGCCGTCGCGGCCATCTCCGTGGCCGGGGCCCCCGAGCCCATCGCGCCCCGTCCACCCCACACGGCGCCCGGGGGGTGTGCCCGGGCGCGCACCCGGTCGAAGCAGGTGGCTGGCCGCCG
>JBJTJS010000022.1:0-2894 GCA_046096085.1 bacterium | reverse complement strand
GATGGCGGCGGCATGATCGAGCGCGGCGCGGACGGCGAGACGGACGTGCGACTGCTGGACACCCTCGGCGAGCGGATAGATGGCGAGCCATTCCGACGTGTGCGGATCCTCGTCGGCCGCCAGCCAGCGGACCTCGGGATGGGCGAACTCCCAGATTCCGGCCCGGCGCCGGGGCGTGCCGGCGATCGCCACACGCATGCCGACGGCGAATCGCCGGGCCATGAACGGCATGTTGAACCACACGGCCCGGATCCGGTCGCCGCCCACGGCGACGACCACCGAGAGCATCTGCCGGCCGGAGACGAGCGTCCGCGTGCCGGCGTCGATGACGTCGCCGGCGATCGACGCGTGCTCCCCCTCGGCGAGGCCGGCAACGGCATGGGCGCCGGAGAAATCCCGGTAGTCGCGCGGGAAGTGCATGAGCGCGTCGCGGACGGTGACGAGCCCGAGCCGGGCGAGCCGCTGGGCCCGCGCGGTGCCCACGCCCGGCAGCCGTTCCAGCGGCGTCGTCAGGCTCGGCTCGAGGTGCGCAGCAGGCGTCCGGGATTCGTCCATCACCGCAGTGTAGCCAGATAGAAGTGTCACCGAGGACCCTGTCGGTCCCGCTGGTTTCGCGGCCAGGCAGCGGCAGCAGCGGCGTTGATGCCCCGGCCGCCCGCCTGATTGCCCCCGCCCTGGTTCCACGTTAGCCTTCGAATACCCAGGACGGTGCACCCCGAAGCTCGCCATGCCATGTCAACGAGAAAGAACTCGACGGACGCGCACTCTTTCAAAGCCGCACGATGCGTGCTCAAAGGGCATCCGGGAATCGATGCCGGGTACCTGCTCGGATCGGCGGCGACCGATCGACCGCGGCCCGACAGCGACGGTGACGGCTTCGCCCTCGTGAAATCTCAGGGTGGCATGCAGTGGCTCACACGGGCCAGTCTCTTGATTGGGAGCATGTGCGGGCTGTTCCTGTTTGCAGCAGGAGCAGTTGCTCAAGGCCCGGAGTCATCGACCGACGCCGCGTTGCCGACTCCACCCAAGGGACTGCGTATCCTGTACGGCGGCGATAGCTGGCATCGCTTCATGCCGACCTACGCGGGGCTCACCGCCAAGGCGGCGGGCATCAAGGGCCAGACGATTCACTGGGGTGATCCCGTCCGAAAAGACATTGCCGAACTGTACTCGAAAGGCGAAATCGACGTGCACAGCTGGGGTCGGCCAGGCTGGAGCAGTGATAAACTGCACCAGATTCTGGATCCCAAGCCGATTGAAGACGGGCTGAAAGGCAATCCGGACTATCGGGTCTACGTGCAGATGGCGTGGGCCGTCCACGACGGGTTGGGCAATCGCGTCGCGGCAAGGGAGGATTACGACAATTCGAAGGTCGAAGAAGGGCAGGCAATTCTCGATCGGGAGCGGGTCAAGGTCGAGGCAGCCGCCGACAAGCTCAACGAGAAGTATGGTCGCCAGTTTTTCTTTCTGGTGCCGCTTGGCGACGCGACGACAAAGCTGCGCGGGATGATCGTTGAGGGCACGTTTCCCGGCGTCACCAAACAGTCGGATATCTTTGCCGACTCGATGCCGCATGCGGGCCCGATCACCGCGGAACTGGCGGCATACTGCAACTACGCGGCCATTTATCGCCAATCGCCGGTCGGGCTGCGAATCGAGAACGGGGTCCCCGATGAACAACGGGTGATCTTGCAGACGCTCGCGTGGGAGACGGTATCGAAGTATCGGTACGCGGGCGTCAAGCAGGAAGGGACGGATTCGAAGAAATAGGAGATCGCCGCATGACAACGTTTCGCGAGATGAGGTGGTCGTTCTATGCGGGTTCGTTGCTGTGGATCAGCGGAGCGGTTCAAGCAGAGGAACCGAATCCATCGCCAACCCCGTTGCGGATGTGGCACGTCGGCAACAGCGTCTCCGCCGCTTTGCCGTTTGAAGCAGTGGATTTACAGAGGGTGTTCTACCACCACTCCCACAGCTTCGGACACGATAACCCAGAGTACAATGTGACCAAGGGTTGGATCGGCCAAGCGTTGGAGAAGGACCGGGCGCAGAAGAATCTCCTGGAAAAAGGGGACTTCGACCTGGTGTACGTCGGATTCATACAACTCGGCCGCCCGGTTCCGGGCATGGACCTGTTCTTCGACATCGTTCAGCGGCATAAACCGGGAGCCAAAATCTACCTCCAGCACCAGTGGGCGATGGGCGGCGGCAAAGGTGCGCATGACGAAGACGACCTGGACAAACTCGACGCCGCTTGGGCAACGAACCGAGCCGCGGTCGAAGCCGCGGTCGATCAGGCCAATGAGCGGGCTGGCAAACCGGTCGTGTTCGTCATTCCGCTGCATGACGCCGTGATGAAGCTACGGCGGATGGTCAAGGACGGAACTTTTCCGCGGGTGACGAAGCAGGAGGATTTGTTCCACACAGGTGCCGACGGCAGACGCGACGAACATGGCCTCGATCACATCTATGCCTTGGCTGCTGTTTGCGCGCACGCGGCAATCCACCGGACATCGCCCGCAGGGCTGCGGACCGATTTCTCCACCAGAAGGCTCGCGAACCACTCGAAGCTGCAACTGGACGACGAACAAATTGCCGTGCTTCAGAGAATCGCCTGGGAAACCGTGTCGAAGTATCGATACGCGGGCGTCGACCCCACGCCCTGAGTGACGTGAGGCACCGTCGGGTGTGTGATGCCCGCTGCCGCGCTCACGCCGGGCGCCGGCCGGCCCGGTACCGGCGGATCAGGGCGTTCGTCGAGGCGTCGTGACCGAGCGCCGGCTCCGCCTCGGCCTCCAGTTCGGGCACGATCCGGTTGGCCAGCACCTTCCCCAATTCCACGCCCCATTGGTCGAACGGATTGACGTCCCAGATCGCCCCCTGCGTGAACACGC
>JBJTJS010000021.1:0-3049 GCA_046096085.1 bacterium | reverse complement strand
CGCCCATCACCGCGTTCATGGCGGCGGCGGTCAAGGTCGCGGCAATCGGCGCGCTCATGCGCGTGCTGTATGTCGCCTTCGGCGGGATCCGCTGGGACTGGCAGTTCATGCTCTGGGTCATCGCCGCCCTCACCATGCTCGTGGGGTCGATCGTGGCCATCTCCCAGAGCGACATCAAGCGGATGCTCGCCTACTCCTCGATCGCGCAGGCGGGCTTCATCCTCGTGGGTGTCTCCGCGGCCAGCCAGGCAGGCCTGGACGCGGCCCTCTTCTACCTCATCGCCTACGGGTTCACCACGATGGGCACCTTCGCGGTCGTGTCGATGGTGCGTGACTCCACCGGTGAGGCCACCAAGATCTCCCAGTGGGCGGGCCTCGGCCGCAAGTCCCCGATGCTGGCCGCCTGCTTCGCCATCTTCATGCTGGCGCTCGCGGGCATCCCGCTCACGAGCGGCTTCGTGGGGAAGTTCCTCGTGTTCGAGGCGGCGCTCGCCGCCGACGCCGTCGTCGTGGTGCTGCTCGGCGTCCTGGCCAGCATCATCGCGGCCTTCTTCTATGCCCGGATCATCGTGGTCATGTTCTTCTCCGACCCGCCCGAGGATGGTCCCTCCGTGGTCATACCTTCGGCCGCCACCACGCTGGCCCTGGCGATCTCCGTCGCCGTGACCGTGATCCTCGGGATCCTGCCCCAGCCGGTCCTGGACCTCATCGAGCAGGCTGGCGTATTCCTGGGATAGTGGAAGGGTCATGAGCACCCATCCGGCCTCCACGCTCCTCGGCCTCGGCGTCCTCGACCCGGGCCTCGAGGCCTCGCTGCTGCGCGGCATCGACGGGGTGGAGGCCTCCCTGCGCGCGGCGATCCGCAGCGACTACCCGTTCGTCACCGAGGCGTCACGGCACCTCGTCGAGGCGGGGGGCAAGCGCTTCAGGCCCCTCCTCGTGCTGCTCGCCGCGCAGTTCGGCGACCCTGACGCCCCGGGCGTCGTCCCCTCGGCCGTGGTCGTCGAGCTGACGCACCTGGCCACGCTCTACCACGACGACGTCATGGACGAGGCGCACATGCGCCGGGGGGCGGAGTCCGCGAACGCCCGGTGGGACAACACGGTCGCCATCCTCACCGGAGACTTCCTCTTCTCGCGCGCCTCCGACATCCTCGCCGACCTCGGACCCGAGGCCGTGCGCATCCAGGCGCGCACCTTCGAGCGGCTGTGCACCGGCCAGATCCGGGAGACGGTCGGGCCGCAGGACGGCGCCGACCCGGTCGAGCACCACCTGCGGGTGCTCGCCGACAAGACCGGTTCGCTCATCGCGACGTCGGGCCAGTTCGGCGCGCTGATGTCGGGCGCGGAGCCCCGAGTGGTCGAGGTGCTCACCGAGTTCGGCGAGCGCATCGGCGTGGCCTTCCAGCTCGCCGACGACATCGTGGACATCTCCAGCGACAGCAGCGAGTCCGGCAAGACGCCGGGCACCGACCTGCGCGAGGGCGTGCCCACCCTGGCCGGCCTCATCGTGCTGTCGTCCACGGCCCCGGACGACCGCCTCGTCGAGCTCCTCGGCCGGCCGCTGCCCTATGACGCGGAGCATGCCGAGGCCCTCGACCTGCTCCGCGCGCATCCGGCCCTGGGCCAGGCCCGGGTCGAGGCCCGGCGCTGGGCGGACGGCGCCCGCGAGTCGCTCAAGGAGCTCCCGGCCGGCCCCGCCCGGGACGCCCTGGAGTCGATGTGCGACTACGTCGTCACGCGGACGGGCTAGCCGAGAGCCCCAGCAGTCGCGCTACCAGGTCGACCATGACCTCGGTGGCCCCTCCGCCGATGCCCAGGATCCGCGCGTCACGGTAGTGCCGCTCGACCTCGCTCTCCCGCATGTAGCCCATCCCGCCGTGAAGCTGCACCGCGCGATCCACGACGAAGTCGCAGGCCTCCACGGCGGTCTGCTTGGCCAGGGCGGCCTGGACGATGACGGCCTCGCCGCGCGAGTGCCTGAGCGCGATGTCGCGCGCATAGCGTCGTGCGACGTCGGTCCTGCGATACATCTCCACCAGGGTGTGCCGCACGACCTGCCGCTCGGCCAGGGGCTTGCCGAACGTCTCGCGATCGCGCGCCCACGCGAGTGTCAGGTCGAGGGCGCGCTGGGCGGTGGAGTACGCCGTCACCGCGATGGAGATGCGTTCCGACACGAAGTGGCGGGCTAGTGAGGCGAATCCCTGGTCGACGCCGAGGACGTCGGCGTCGGGGACGACGACATCGGCGAAGGCGAGCTCTGCCGTGTCGCTGCAGTGCCAGCCCATCTTCTCCAGGCGCCGGGGCGCGGCGTAGCCCTCGGCACGGGGATCGAGGCACATGAGCGAGATTCCGCCGGCGCCCTCGGCGCCGGTGCGCACGGCGGTGACGACGACGTCGGCGCGCACCCCGGAGGTGAGGTAGGTCTTGGCGCCGGTCACCTGCCAGTGGCCGTCATCGACACGGGTTGCCCGCGTGCGCAGCCGGGCGACGTCGGAGCCGCCATCGGGCTCCGTGACCGCGAGCGCGGCGATGCGCTCCCCGGCGAGCACCGGGCGCACGACCCGGTCCTCCAGGTGAGACGCTCCCGCGCCGTCGCCCCGGTCGCGGCGACGGTGGATCTCGTCCACGACGTGGGGCAGTGCGATCCCGTGGCTGAAGAGCCCGGCGACGACGCCGCCGCTGCCCCCGGCCTCGAGCAGGGCCTCGGTCATGACCACGACGTCGACGAGGTCCCCGCCCGAGCCGCCCACGTCCTCCGGGAAGCCGACGCCGAGGATGCCCGCCAGCGACGCCCGAGCATGCAGGTCACGTGGGAGCTGGCCCTCGTGCTCCCAGACGGGCAGCCGTGGGGCGATCTCGCGGCGAGTGAAGTCCGTGACCAGGTCGCGCAGTGCGCGACGCTCGGGGGCGTCGTACGGATCGGCCAGGGTCACCCGATCACCCTAGGAGGCCCCCGTCAGGGGAGTGGCCGCCGGGGACCGCCCGGCGGGCCGGTCTCCCGGCTCCTCCGGCGACCTCGCGCGACGGCCACCACCCCCCTGCACCCC
>JBJTJS010000020.1:0-2582 GCA_046096085.1 bacterium | reverse complement strand
ACTGCATCCGGTGACCGTGTTCCATGCCCCCCCGGCTGCGATGACGGCGGCGCTCGCCACGGCGAAATCCGTGTCATCGGCATGCGGGACGCCAACGATGCCGTCGAAGTTCAAGGTCAGGGACATGAGCCTGGGCACCGTGTCCCACATGTCGGCTCCGATGAGGATGTCGCGCTTCAAGATCGGTGCGATGGTGGGACCGCCCCCGGCGATTGAGGCATCGGTGGCCCGCGATCGGGATGGCCCAAGGTCTGCGCTCGCACCGCTCCCTGGGCTCGCCCCCACGAGGAGGCCCACGGCGACGATGGGGGCCGCGACTGCAGTGATGCTGCGCGTCCGGTTCATGGCGTTCCTCATTCTTAGGCGCCCCGCGTTCTCCTGCCGGGCGAGGCTGGGTTCACGCGCGTCCGGGCCTGACCTGCGTGACTGTAGGCCCTGCCCCCGGCAGACGTGACCATCGGGCCCAGGACGGAATGAGGGGAGACGTGCCCCGGAAACGGGCAAAGCCCCTCGAAAAGATTCGAGGGGCCTACCGGAAAGTGCGCGGGCGCACTTTCAAAAAGTAGCGGGGGCAGGATTTGAACCTGCGACCTCTGGGTTATGAGCCCAGCGAGCTACCGAGCTGCTCCACCCCGTGCCGTATGCTGGCTGAAGCCGCAAGGCCAGCGCGGGGTGGAGCAGCCCTCACAGCACCCCTAGGAGGACATCGCGTCGAAATCGGGCAGGGCACAGGTCGGGCAGCCCTGGAAGGAGTCCCCGTTGTCGCCGCGGATGTTGGAGATGTCCTTCCCGAAGAGGTCGTAGCTGAAGTCCTCGGTGAGGGTGTAGCGCTTGGACAGGGACCACCCCGGCATGAGGACGGGATTCTCCGTGGTCCGGTCCGGGTCGCGGGAGACGATCAGGTAGCGCGTGCCCTCGGGGTCCTGCACATACCAGACCTGGCTGCCCTTGGCGTAGTTCAGGCGGTGGTACTTCCACATGATCGACTTCGTCCACGTCCCCTCCTCGTTCAGGGGCTGGTTGAACTCGATGAAGTTGGTGAGGTTCATGAACTCGTGGTCGAAGAACTCCGAGTAGGACCACAGCCCGTCCTCGGGGCACTCGGGACTCTTCATGAACTCGCCGCTCTGCGAGGCCACCTCGCGGGGCGCGTTCTTCACCCAGAACATCCACGTAGGCGGCAGCGTGATCGCGTCCCACTCCTCGCGTGACATCGTCCGATTGCCCCAGACCTGCTTGTAGAGCTGGTCGATGAGCTCGTAGCCCTCGCCGTCGCCGCCCGGCGGAGCCGGCCAAGGTTTGTCCACGCACACGTCGATGACCGTGCCCTTCTTGCCGAAGACCGCCTTGAACACGAGCGGGAGCCCCGCGGGCCTGCCGTTGCGGATGCGGATCGGATTGTCGGTGCTGTACTCCGAGGAGTCGAGCTTCTTCTGCACCTCGCCGTAGCCCTTGACGTTGCCTGAGCCCTTGACGAGCTTGATCGGCCCCAGCGCGCTGGTCTGCTCCGTCATCTGCGCGTACGCCTTCTTCTGGGTGTGCGCGAGGATGACCGGGCCGTAGGCGCTCCCGTCGGGCTGGATGAGCAGCAGTCCGCGGCCGGGCTTGTCGGAGCGGGCCACCTCGATCGTGCACTTGCCGTCGGCATCCAGCGAGCCGCGGGTCAGCATGCCGTCCTTGCCCACGACGGCGACCTGCATCCCGGCATGCTCGCCGAGGATTCGGCCGCTCACCCACGATGCGGATGCTGAGGTCTCGGGCATGGGTGCCGCGGTGGCGGTTGCGATGGCGCCGAGCGCGAGCCCGGCGGCAGCCAGGGACGCGACGATCCTGGTCGTCGTCATCCGTGGGCGAGTGCGTTGCATAGGTCCTCCTCGAGAGTCGGTTCGATCGAGGCTTTCACGGACCTCACGACCCGGCGGCAGGTGTCACATATGTGACAGCGCGGACCACGCGGATCCCGGTGTCGTTGGCCTCGCGCCCCACGCCCGCCTGGGCGAACGTCGTGGACTGCAGGGACGGCGGCCCCGCGAACCCGAACCCTCCCCGTAGGCCCCGCACGACCCCCTGGGTGCCGTCGAGGTCGTTCCACGCGTAGACGTTGCCGTTGAGGTCGAACGCCCCGTAGTGGCTCGGGCTCTGACGGAAGTATCCGACATCGGTGAGGTAGTTCTGCGTCGCGTCGATCGCCGGCTTCTGCGTGACGGAGTAGGTATTGGAGCCGCTGAAGTCGTCGATGTAGTTCACCTGGTTGGGCGCGGACCCGATGGTGTTGCCGGGCCCGTCATCGGACTGCGTGGCGTAGAGGTAGTAGCCACCCGTGCCGCCGTCGAGGCTCGGCGAGTAGTACGCCGCCTTGTACCACTGGTCCTCCGTCGGCAGCGCGAACGTGGGCGCCCCGCCGGTGTTGGGGTTCACCGCATTGCGCGCGGGGGCGACACCGCGCGTGGCGCCGTTGAGCGCGTAGGCGCCGTTCTCCGTCGTCGCGGGGCCCTGGGCCCCGGTCGGCCGGCCGTTGGCCATCCAGTTGGCGAAGCGCGCCGCGTCGAACCAGTTCACGTACGTGATCGGCCGGTCGGTGC
>JBJTJS010000019.1:0-2768 GCA_046096085.1 bacterium | reverse complement strand
CAGGGTGCTCGGCACCGCCGTGGCCTCCCCGTCCGGGGTCAGCGGACCCACACCAACGCCCGGACCCGCAAGGGCCCGCGCAAGACCGTCGCCGGCAAGAAGAAGGCCGGCAAGAAGTAGTCCGCGGGTCTGCCGCGCATCGCGCGCGCCTGCGGACCGATGACCTCCAGGAGAACGAGAGAAGAGATGCCTCCCAAGACCGGCAAGGCCGGGCCCAAGAAGGTCCGGCGCAAGGAGAAGAAGAACGTGGCCCACGGCCACGCTCACATCAAGAGCACGTTCAACAACACGATCGTGTCGATCACCGACCCCTCCGGGGCCGTGATCGCATGGTCGAGCTCCGGCCAGGTGGGCTTCAAGGGCAGCCGCAAGTCGACGCCCTTCGCCGCCCAGCTCGCCGCCGAGTCGGCTGCCCGCCGTGCCATGGAGCACGGCATGCGCAAGGTGGACGTGTTCGTCAAGGGTCCCGGCTCCGGCCGCGAGACCGCCATCCGCTCCCTCCAGGCCACCGGCCTGGAGGTGGGCTCCATCCAGGACGTCACCCCGGTCCCGTTCAACGGGTGCCGCCCGCCCAAGCGCCGCCGCGTCTGAAAGGGAGAGAGACATGGCCCGTTACACCGACGCGGACTGCAAGCGCTGCCGCCGCGAGAAGATGAAGCTGTTCCTCAAGGGCTCCAAGTGCGAGTCGCCGAAGTGCCCCTTCGAGAAGCGCCCCTACCCGCCCGGCCAGCATGGCCGCGGCCGCTCCAAGGACAGCGAGTACCTCCTGCAGCTTCGCGAGAAGCAGAAGGCCACCCGCATCTACGGGGTGCTGGAGAAGCAGTTCCGGGGCTACTACGAGGAGGCTCACCGCCGCCAGGGCAAGACCGGCGAGAACCTCCTGCGCATCCTGGAGTCGCGACTGGACAACGTCGTGTACAGGGCCGGCTTCGCCAAGTCCCGGGACATGGCCCGCCAGCTCGTGCGCCACGGCCACTTCACGGTCAACGGCCACAAGGTCGACATCCCGTCGTACCGCGTGCAGCCCCAGGACATCATCGAGGTGCGTCCCGGCTCCCGTGAGCTCACGCCGTTCGTCGTCGCCCACGCCGAGATCGGCGAGCGCGAGGTCCCGGCTTGGCTCGAGGTGATCCCGTCGAAGATGCGGATCCTCGTGCACTCGCTCCCGTCCCGGCAGGTGATCGACACCCCGGTCCAGGAGCAGCTCATCGTCGAGCTCTACTCCAAGTAGTCCCGCCTTCCCCAACCGCGGCGTCATATGGCGGACGTCGCCGAAAGGACACCGAAGTGCTCATCACGCAGCGCCCGACTCTCACCGAGGAGCCGATCAGCGAGACGCGCTCCCGCTTCGTGCTCGAGCCCCTCGAGCCGGGCTTCGGCTACACGCTGGGCAACTCCCTGCGGCGCACCCTGCTGTCCTCGATCCCGGGGGCGGCTGTCACGAGCCTGCGCATCGACGGGGTTCTCCACGAGTTCACGACGATCCCGGGGGTCAAGGAGGACGTCACCGAGCTCATCCTCAACATCAAGCAGCTCGTGCTCTCGTCGGACCATGACGAGCCGGTGGTCATGTACCTGCGCAAGCAGGGCCCCGGCGAGGTCGTGGCGGCGGACATCGCTCCGCCGGCCGGAGTCGAGATCCACAATCCCGGACTGCACCTGGCCACGCTGAACGGCAAGGGCAAGCTCGAGATGGAGCTCGTCGTCGAGCGCGGCCGTGGCTACGTCTCGGCGGCGCTGAACAAGCAGCCCGGTCAGGAGATCGGCCGCATCCCGGTCGACTCCATCTACTCGCCGGTCCTCAAGGTGACCTACAAGGTCGAGGCGACCCGCGTCGAGCAGCGCACCGACTTCGACAAGCTGGTCATCGATGTCGAGACCAAGAGCTCGATGCCGCCCCGGGATGCCCTGGCATCCGCCGGCAAGACCCTCGTGGAGCTCTTCGGCCTCGCCCGGGAACTCAATCTCGAGGCCGAGGGCATCGACATCGGGCCGTCCCCCGCGGACGCGTTCGTGGCCGAGCAGCTGTCCACGCCCATCGAGCAGCTCGATCTCACGGTGCGGTCGTACAACTGCCTCAAGCGCGAGGGCATCCACACCGTGGGCGAACTCATCGCCCGCAGTGAGGCCGACCTGCTCGACATCCGCAACTTCGGCGCCAAGTCCATCGACGAGGTCAAGGTCAAGCTGGCCACGCTCGGCCTTGCGCTCAAGGACAGCCCCCCTGGATTCGACCCGGGTGTCGCGGTCTACTTCAGTGACGAGGACGACGACGACTTCGGCTATGTCGAGGACGAGCAGTTGTAGTACCCGGACCGCTCCGGCACACTTTCACCGCAACAAGGAGTACGCAGATGCCCACGCCAACGAAGGGTCCCCGACTCGGGGGCGGCCCAGCCCATGAGCGCCTCATGCTCGCCAACCTGGCGACGGCGCTGTTCGAGCACGGGCGCATCACCACGACCGAGGCGAAGGCCAAGCGGCTGCGTCCGCTCGCCGAGCGCCTCATCACCTTCGCCAAGCGGGGCGACCTCGCCGCGCGCCGGCGCGTGATGACGGTGGTGCGCGACAAGGGGGTCGTCCACGTGCTCTTCGCGGAGATCGGCCCGCGCTACCAGACGCGTCAGGGCGGCTACACGCGGATCCTCAAGCTCGGGCCGCGCAAGGGCGACAACGCCCCGATGGCGCTCATCGAGCTCGTGGAGCCGCTGCCGGAGCAGGCGGTGGCCGAGGCCACCGCGGCAACCAAGCGCGCAGCCAAGGAGAAG
>JBJTJS010000018.1:0-2063 GCA_046096085.1 bacterium | reverse complement strand
CACCAGATGGCCCGAGCAGTCGGCATCGACCTGGGCACGACCAACTCCGTCGTGTCCGTCCTGGAGGGCGGCGACCCCGTCGTCATCACCAATGCGGAGGGCTCGCGGACCACCCCGTCCGTGGTCGCCTTCGCCAAGAACGGCGAGGTGCTCGTCGGCGAGGTCGCCAAGCGCCAGGCCGTCACCAACGTGGACCGCACGATCCGCTCCGTGAAGCGCCACATGGGCACCAACTGGACCGTGGACATCGACGGCAAGTCGTACACCGCCCAGGAGATCAGCGCCCGCACGCTCATGAAGCTCAAGCGCGACGCCGAGGCCTACCTCGGCGACACCGTGGCCGACGCGGTCATCACCGTTCCTGCGTACTTCAACGACGCCCAGCGGCAGGCCACGAAGGAGGCGGGCGAGATCGCCGGCCTCAACGTCCTGCGCATCATCAACGAGCCCACCTCCGCAGCCCTGGCCTACGGCCTCGACAAGGGCGACAAGGAGCAGACGATCCTCGTGTTCGACCTCGGCGGAGGCACCTTCGACGTGTCGCTGCTGGAGATCGGGGACGGCGTGGTCGAGGTCAAGGCCACGAGTGGCGACAACAACCTCGGCGGCGACGACTGGGACGACAAGGTCGTCGAGTGGCTCGTGACCAACTTCAAGAACGCTCATGGCGTCGACCTGTCCAAGGACAAGATGGCCATGCAGCGCCTGCGCGAGGCCGCGGAGAAGGCGAAGATCGAGCTGTCGAGCTCCATGCAGACCTCGATCAACCTGCCCTACATCACCGCGAGCGCCGAGGGCCCGCTGCACCTGGAGGAGACGCTCTCCCGGGCGCAGTTCGAGCAGATGACCTCCGACCTCCTCGACCGCACCAAGGCGCCGTTCCAGGCGGTCATCAAGGACGCCGGCATCAAGGTCGACGACATCGACCAGGTGGTCCTGGTCGGCGGCTCGACCCGCATGCCTGCGGTCGCGGAGCTGGTCAAGTCGCTGACGGGAAAGGACGCCAACAAGGGCGTCAACCCCGACGAGGTCGTCGCGATCGGCGCGGCCCTGCAGGCGGGCGTCCTCAAGGGCGAGGTCAAGGACGTCCTGCTGCTCGACGTGACGCCGCTGTCCCTGGGCATCGAGACCCAGCGCGGGGTCATGCCCACGCTCCTCGCGCGCAACACGACCATCCCGACCACGCGCAGCGAGATCTTCACCACGGCCGACGACAACCAGCCGAGCGTGCTCATCCAGGTCTACCAGGGCGAGCGCGAGATGGCGGCGTACAACAAGCGGCTCGGCACCTTCGAGCTGACCGGCCTCCCGCCGGCCCCGCGCGGTGTGCCGCAGGTCGAGGTCACCTTCGACATCGACGCCAACGGCATCGTCCACGTGTCCGCCAAGGACATGGCGACGGGCAAGGAGCAGTCGATGACGATCTCCGGCGGCAGCGCGCTGCCCAAGGAGGAGATCGACCGCATGATGCGCGAGGCCGAGGCCAACGCCGAGGCCGACAAGAAGGCCCGCGAGGAGATCGAGGTCAAGAACACCGCCGAGGCGCTGGTCTACCAGACCGAGAAGTTCCTCAAGGACAACGAGGACAAGATCCCGGCCGACGCTCGCTCGAACGTCGACGGCCCGCTCGACGAGCTGAAGAAGGCCATCGAGGCCAACGACATCCCGGGGATGCGGACCGCGACCGACAAGGTCGCCCAGGCCAGCCAGGCCCTCGGTGCCGCCATGTACACGATGGCGCAGCAGGCCGGCGGGGGCGCGGGCACGGCTGAGGGAGCCGCGGACATGTCCGAGGACGACGTGGTCGACGCCGAGATCGTCGACGACGACGCGACCGAAGCCGAGAAGTGATGTCCGACGCCGGGCAGGAGCCCGAGGAGGGCATCCGCATCCACGACCGGCGTCGCATCGATCCGGAGACCTACGAGGTGCGGGAGCAGGCCACGCCTGCTCCCGCCTCGGAGGTCGACGAGGCGGCAGCCCTGGAGGCCGACCTCTCCGATGCCGACGCCAAGGTGGCCGAGCTCACCGACGATCTGCGGCGGGTGCACGCCGAATACGCC
>JBJTJS010000017.1:0-2127 GCA_046096085.1 bacterium | reverse complement strand
GTGCCCCGCCCGCTGGTCGTCGGTGAGGATGATGACGACGTTCGGCGGAGTCGACGCGCGAGCCTCGGCGGTGGCGGGCGGGGCACCGTGCACAGGGGCGATCGACGCCAGGACCAGGCCCAGGGCGGTCGCGGGCAGGAGCGCCGCGATCGCCCACTTCGCCACGCGCCATCCCTCCTGCGGGCGGGCGCCTCGCAGGCGCCCGCGATCCCTCGACTATAGGCGAGCCGCTCATCGCAACGCCTGCCCGAAGACGCTAGGGGCTCGAGATCCCGAGTCGCTGAAGCCTCGCGTCTGCCTGACGGCGCGCGGGGCTGCGGCCTCCGGTGGCCGTGTCCATCGCGTCGACCATGGCGGCGACCGGGGGCCAGACGACCGTCGGGTCCAGCGGTCGCAGCCCGTGGATCTCGCGGATCCAGTCGGGCAGGGTGGCCTCGGCTCCGGCCAGGAGCACCTCGTAGGCGTCGCGCGCCACTGCCGAGTCGAGGGGCGGATGCCGCAGGGTCTCCACGACCGCACGGGACTCCTCGGTCGCGGCCAGTGAGGACCGCGCCTGTTCGATCTGGCGGAGAAGGGCCGCCGTCGACCGGGGGGGATCGTCGAGGCCGAGGGCGGTGCCCGCGGTCGCCCATTCGCGCACGTAGTCGTCTGCGTCCACGGCATGCCTGCTCTCCCAGGTCAGGTGGCACGTCAGGATCGACTCCGTGAAGGCGTTGTGCACCCACCGCATGAGGTCCTGGTCGAGCGCCTGGTAGCGGCCTTGCCGGCCGTCGGGGCGTGTCACGACACCGGACACGGGAACGTGCCGCTGCCGAATGCCGGCACTGGCTTCGTCTGACTGCTTGCGTGACCCGTAGGTCATGACGGTGAGCCACTCCACGGTGCGGGAGAGCCGTCCGAGGGGGTCGCGCTGGTAGGCGCTGTGCTGAGCGACCCCCGCCGCGACGGACGGATGGGCCACCTGCATCAGGAGCGCGCGAAGGCCGGCGACGACGGTCGCCTTAGTGCCGTGGACCGTCCACACCGCGGAGCCGGGGCCGAAGTAGCCGGCATCGTCGCCGTCGGCGAGTGCCGTGAGCCAAGGCGGACTGGCGTCCGCATCGCCGGTGAGTGCGGCGTTCATCTTCCGATTGAGCGGGGCGAGGAGGTGGTAGGCAAGGTCCAGGGCCATGGGCGGGCCTACCGGGCGAGGAAGATGGTGAACGCCGCGGCCGAGAGGAGCACGAGGAGCCCGGCGACGACGACGAAGGTGCGCCGATCCGACGCGGCGGCCTGCTCCGAGCTCACCTGGCGCGCGAGGTAGGCGACGCGGATCGACTGGCCCAGGCAGGCGAGCACGTAGACGTAGCCGATGAGGTAGACGACGTCGAGAAGAGTGAGGTAGGAGACGGACGGCAGGCCCTCGGTTGCGCTCCATTGCATCGCGACGAGCGTGAGGAGCGCCGTCATGCCCAGAGCGATCCGATCCCCGAGGTTCGTCGGCGGCACGAAGAAGGCGAGGCTGGCCGCGACGAGGACGATGAGGACCGGCACGAGGTACTTGATCACGTTGGGCAGTCCGGGCGGACTCACGGGGATCGTCACCGTGACGCGTGAATAGCTCTCCTCTGCCTGCACGTCGAGGTCTCCGAAGGCCGATGAGTAGACGAAGTCCTTCGCCTCGATGGTGGGCTGGCCGATGGAGTAGCCGGGGATCGTGATCCCGGGGTCGATCGCCGCGGACTCCGGCCCGACGACGAAGGTGAGGGCCTCGCTCCCGGTTTCGAAGTCCTCGAGGACCAGCTGCAGGTACTGGGTCCCGAACGGGAAGTCCGTGAGGAAGAGCGGAGAGTTGAAGGAGCCCTGGTAGCGAGTGACGAAGTACAGGGAGCCATCGCTTTGCGTGATCGGCTCGTCGAGGGTGGTGGTCTGGGTGAGGCCCCAGGACTCGAACACGTTGACGATGTCGATGGTCTCGTAGGGGCGCAGGTCCGGATTCCTCCACCGGAACCAGACGTAGACGCTGGCGAGGTAGCTGTTGTTCTCCGGGCGGATCTCCTGGATGTTCGAGATGTACGCGCCGACGAGCACCTCGTCGCCTCCGGCGGGTGTCGGTGTCGCAGTGGCGGGGTCGTCGGATCCCACCTG
>JBJTJS010000016.1:0-3790 GCA_046096085.1 bacterium | reverse complement strand
GAATCCCTCCCAGTATTTCTTCGGGCTGATCTGCGGGGCGATGGGGTGCTTGCCGAAGAGCACGCCCGTGGCGTAGCCGCCGATGTCGTTGCCGATAGTGAGCAGGATGAACACCACGATGCGCCAGGCGCCGTTGTCCGCGGCCAGCATGAGCATGGCGAACCCCGCCATGAGCGCGACGTAGCCCAGCAGGAAGATGCTCGCGCTGACATCGCGGAGGTACCCATCTGTGCCGCGGCGGATGCGCCACAGGATGACGGCGACGACCCCGGCGCCGATGCACACGAGCAGGGCCTCGGTGCCCCAGACATAGGCCGCGGCCATGCCCGCGAGCGTCGTCGCGTAGACCGGCGTGCGCGCCACGCGGATGCCCCGGGTGGCGAACGCGGTGGTGAGCTCATGCAGGGCAATGACCAGGGCGATCGCCGTGAGGACGGCGAACAGCCACTTCACCCAGACCAGGCTGACGATGACGAGGGCGCCCAGGACGACGCCGGACGCGATGGCCGCCGGGAGGTTGCGCCCGGCGCGGCCCGGACTGGGCGGAGGGGCGGACTCGGCGGGGTCGCCCGCAGCGGGGGAGGCCATGATCAGACCTCGAGGAGCTCGGCTTCCTTGTGCTTGAGGATGTCGTCCACGTGCTCCACCGTCTTGTGGGTGACCTCCTCCAGGTGCTTCTCGCCCCGCTTGACCTCGTCCTCGCCCACCTCGTGGTCCTTGACGAGCTTGTCGAGGCTGTCCTTGGCGTGCCGGCGGATGTTGCGGATGGCGATGCGGGCGTCCTCGGCCTTGGTGCGCGCGACCTTGATGTACTCCTTGCGCCGCTCCTCGGTCAGCGAGGGGAGCACGACTCGGATGATGGTGCCGTCGTTGGTCGGGTTGACGCCGAGGTCGGAATCACGGATGGCCTTCTCGATCGCCGCCAGGGAGCCCTTGTCGTAGGGGGTGACGATCATCATTCGGGCCTCGGGAGACTGGAACGAGGCGAGCTGGTTGACCGGCGTCATGGTCCCGTAGTAGTCCACCATCACCTTGGCGAACATGGACGGGTTCGCGCGCCCGGTGCGGATGGTGGCGAAGTCCTCTCGCGCCACCTCGACGGCCTTCTCCATCTTGTCCTCGGCCTCGAGGAGGATCTCGTCGACCTGATCGCTCACATGCGCTCCCGTGCATCGAAGGAGGTGCCGCCCGACTTGGTCACCAGCGTCCCGATCCTCTCACCCCGCACCGCCCGCGCGATGTTGCCCTCGACGAGGAGGTCGAACACCAGGATCGGCAGGTCGTTGTCGCGGCACAGGCTGATGGCCGTGCCGTCCGCGACCTTGAGGTCTCGGCTCAGCACGTCGTCGTGGGAGAGCCGGTCGAATCGCCGGGCATCTGGATGCGTGCGGGGGTCCGCGTCGTAGACGCCGTCGACGGCCTTCGCCATGAGGACGATCTCCGCGCCGGTCTCGAGCGCGCGCTGCGCCGCCGTGGTGTCGGTGGAGAAGTAGGGCGCGCCCAGCCCGGCGCCGAAGATCACGACCCGGCCCTTCTCCAGGTGGCGGATCGCCCGTCGGGGGACGTACGGCTCGGCGACCTGGCCCATGGTGATGGCGGTCTGCACGCGCGTCTCGACCCCCTGCTTCTCGAGGAAGTCCTGCAGCGCCAGGCAGTTCATGACCGTGCCCAGCATGCCCATGTAGTCCGCGCGCCCGCGATCCATGCCGCGCTGCGACAACTGCGCGCCTCGAAAGTAGTTGCCGCCGCCGATGACGACCGCGACCTCGGTTCCCCCGCGCACGACACCGGCGATCTGCCGGGCGATCGAGGAGACGACATCCGGGTCGACGCCGAGATCGCCGTCGCCGGCGAACGCCTCGCCGGACAGCTTGAGCAGGACGCGGCCCCACCCCGAGTCAGGTGCCTCGGGCCAGGTGTCGATCGTCCCCTCGAGCGAAGGCTGCACCACCGTGGGCGTCTCCATGAGGCCTCCCTCGCCGCTCCGTCCGGCTCCCCGGTCAGCCCTGGCCGACCTCGAATCGCGCGAACGCGGTCACCGTGGTCCCCGAGTCTGCCAGCACCTGCTCGACCGTGCGCTTGCTGTCGAGGACGGAGGGCTGCTCCAGGAGGACGGAGTCCTTGAAGAAGCCGTTCAGGCGTCCCTCGACGATCTTGGGAAGGGCGGCCTCGGGCTTGCCCTCCTCCTTGGCCGTGGCCTCGGCGATGCGGCGCTCGTTCTCCACGACATCGGCGGGCACGTCGCCCCGGCTCACGTAGGCCGGGCGCATGGCGGCGACCTGCATGGCGGCGTTGCGGGCCGCTTCCTCGCTCCCGGCGTAGGACACCATCACGCCGACCTGCGCCGGCAGGTCGGAGGCCCGGCGAGGGAGGTACGTCGCCACCGGGGCCTTGAGCAACGACACGCGTCCGAGCTCGAGCTTCTCCCCGATGATGCCGGCGAGCGAGTCGATCGCCTCGGCCACTGTCTGGCCGTTGGTCATGGTCGTCCCGAGCAGCGTGCTGGCGTCCGCGATCTGCATGTCCGCCGCCGTCCCGACGATCGTGCCCGCGAGCGCCTGAAAGTCGGCGTTCTTGGCGACGAAGTCGGTCTCGCACAGGAGCTCGACCATGGCATTCTCCTGGGCGACCACCAGTCCATTGCTCGCGGTGCGCTCCGCTCCCCGCTTGGCCGCCTTCGCCGCGCCCGAGATGCGTAGCGCCTCGATGGCCTGGTCGATGTCGCCGTCGGACTCCTCGAGAGCCTTCTTGCACTCCATCATCCCCGCACCCGTGAGGTCGCGGAGCTTCTTGACGTCGGCGGCGGTGATGTTCGCCATGCCCTGCCCTTCGTTGTGGGGGCGCGCGGGCCCCGCTGCGGTGACGGACGCGTGGAACTGCGGGAGGAGCGCTACTCGGGCGCGGACCCGTCGGCCGGGACCTCGACGACTTCGACGACCTCGACGACCTCGACCGCCTCCCCGTCGGCTGCTCCGGCTCCCCCGCCGGCGAGGAGCTCCTGCTCCCACTCCGCCAGGGGCTCGTCGGCGGCAACCTCGACGGCATCCTCCCCCTCGCCGCGGGCGCGGCCCGCCCGCGCCATGAGGCCGTCCGCGACGGCGTCGGCGATCACCCGGGTGAGCAGCGTCACCGACCGGATGGCGTCGTCGTTGCCGGGGATGGGGAAGTCGATGTCGTCGGGATCGCAGTTGGTGTCGAGGATCGAGATCACCGGGATGCCCAGTTTGCGAGCCTCGCCCACGGCGATGTGCTCCTTGTTGCTGTCGATGACCCACACCGCACTGGGGAGCCGGGCCATGTCGCGGATTCCGCCGAGGGTCCGGTCCAGCTTGATGCGCTCGCGATCAAGCGACAGCAGCTCCTTCTTGGTCATTCCCGCGCCGGCGCCGCTGGTCTCGAGCTCCTCGAGTTCCTTCAGGCGCTGGAGCCTCTTGTGGACGGTCGAGAAGTTGGTGAGCATGCCGCCGAGCCAGCGATGATTGACGTAGGGCATGCCCACGCGCGTGGCCTGCTGGGAGATGGCCTCCTGCGCCTGCTTCTTGGTCCCGACAAAGAGGATCGAGCCACCGTGGGCGACCGTCTCCTTGACGAACTCGTACGCGCGGTCGATGTAGGACAGCGACTGCTGGATGTCGATGATGTAGATGCCGTTGCGCTCGGTGAAGATGAAGCGCTTCATCTTCGGGTTCCACCGACGGGTCTGGTGCCCGAAGTGGACACCGCTCTCCAGCAACTGGCGCATGGTGACGACGGCCATGGCACTCCTTCGGGCGGCGGGGCAGGCCCTGCC
>JBJTJS010000015.1:0-5365 GCA_046096085.1 bacterium | reverse complement strand
GGGCCGGTGGGGGGCGGCTTTCGCGAAAAACCCCGCCCCGCCCCGTTGCCTTACTGGGTCGTCCTACCTAGGCAGATCAGCCCCAGGCGAGTGCGATGCACTCGTCAGCGGTGAGCTGCTGGGCGGAGGTGACCGTGTCCTGCGGATCCTCGGTGCACAGGGCGACGCCCGTGTCGAAGAACTGGCCGTTCGCGGAGGTGTTCTCCGGAGCCGGGCCGCCCTCGGCGATGACCTTGATGGCCTCGACGCCGAGCTTCGCCATGAGGAGCGGGTACTGCTGCGAGGTCGCCTGGATCTCGCCCGCCTTCACAGCCTCGACGCCGGCGAGGCCGCCGTCGACGGACACGATGATGACGTCCTTGCCGATCGTCTTGCCCGCAGCCTTGAGGGCCTCAGCGGCACCGAAGGCGGTCGGCTCGTTGATCGTGTAGACGACATTGATGTCGGGGTTGGCAGCGAGGCACTTCTCCATGCCCGCGCGGCCGCCCTCCTCGTTGGCGCCCGTGGCCTCGAGGCAGACGATCTCGTAGTCGCCGCCCGCGCCCGTGGTGTAGCTGCCCGACTTCGACGGGGAAGCCATGTCCTCGAGGGTCGGAACCTCGACGCCCATGCCGGTGAGGAAGCCGTTGGCACGGCAGTAGTCAACGGACACGACGCGGTCGTCGAAGATGACCAGCTCGGCGATGACGGCCTTCTCGCCGTTCAGCCAGCCAGCCGCCCACTCGCCGATCGCCTGGCCGGCGAGGCAGTTGTCGGTCGCGAAGGTGATGTCGACGGTCTCCGGGGGATCGGTCGGGGTGTCGAGCGCGATGACGTAGAGGCCCGCGGCGCGCGCCTTCTCGATCGCGGCGTTGACGTTGACCGACATCGGCGTGATGAGGATGCCGGCGTCACCGCGGGCGATCGCCTGCTCGATCAGGTCGATCTGGCCCTGGTCGTCGCCCTCCTCCTTGCCGGAGCCGACGGTGAGCTCGACACCCGAGGAAGCAGCAGCCTCCTTCGCGCCCGCCTGCATGGCGACGAAGAACGGGTTGGTCGAGTCCTTGGTGATGAGGGTCACCGCAACCGGACCCGCATCGGGGGCGGGGGCCGCCGACGACTCGGGAGCGGGAGCAGCCGACGACTCCGGAGCCGGAGCGGCCGACGACTCCGGCGCGGGAGCCGAAGACGATTCAGTGGTGCTCGAGCTGCCGCCGCAGGCGGCGAGGCCGAGCGCCAGGACGCCGGCGGACGCCACGAAGGCGAGGCGCCGGTTCCTGATTGAGGCACGTGCCATGGAAGAACTCCTCTGAGTAGGGGATCGAAGAGACCCCGGGGGTACTCACAACCTGTCCCGTATCGCATCCCAGCGCAACTCACGCACCGCGCTCGTTACCCAACTGTTCTAGGGCTGCAACCTTGACAACGTTGTCGCAAGGAGTTTCTATGGCCCGGGGGCCACCGCCGTCAAGCCATTTCGGGAGCGCCAGCAGGCTGTTATGACAACGTTATCTTCCGTCCCTCACGAAGGGGCGCCACTCCTCAGCCGGCGCCCCACGATGCGGGACGTCGCGGCCCTCGCCGGGGTGAGCTTCAAGACCGTCTCCCGGGTGGTCAATGACGAGCCAGGAGTCTCCCCCGGCGTGGCCGCGCGGGTGCGCGCGGCGGCCGACGAGCTCGGCTACCGGCCCAACGCCGCGGCCACCGCCCTGCGTCGCGCCGACGGGCGGACCGCGACGTTCGGGGTGCTGCTCGAGGACTGCGGCAACCCGTTCTTCGCGGCCGTGCTGCGCGGGATCGAGCGGGTGGCCCGGGGGCGCGGCGTCGCGGTGTTCTCGTCCTCCACCGACCTCGACCTCGACCGGGAGCTGGACATGGCCGCGGCGTACGCCGCCCGCCAGGTGGATGCCCTCATCGTCGCGCCGACGGAGTCGCCGGCGGCCCACCTTCGCCGGGCGGCCGCGGAGGGGGTGCGCGTCGTGCTCGTCGACCGCCCGCTTGGCGACCTCGACGCGACCGCGGTGCTCGCCGACAACCGCGCCGGTGCTCGTGCCGGGGTGGAGCACCTCATCGCGCACGGGCACACGCGGATCGGCTACGTCGGCCGCGACCCGTCGATCTTCACCTCCCAGGAGCGCTTCGCCGGCTACGTCGATGCCCTCGCCGCGGCCGGCGTACCCCTCGATCCGGCGCTGGTGCGCCGCGATGGCGCCACCCGGTCATCGGCGCACGCCGACATCGCCGCGCTGCTGGACCTCGACAGGCCTCCGACGGCCCTCTTCACCGCCCAGGACATCATCACGATGTCGGCGGTGGGGGCGCTGCAGCACCGCGGGCTGCAGGATCGGGTGGCGCTGGTGGGGTTCGACGACTTCGAACTCGCCGACCTCCTCGAGCCCGGGGTGACCGTGATCGCCCAGGACCCGCACCGGATGGGCGAGATCGCCGCCGAGATCGCCCTGCGGGTCGCCAGCCCGGCGTCCGAGGCGGACCGCACGAGGATCGTGCCGACCCGCCTCATCGTGCGGGGCTCCGGCGAGCTCCCTGCCCCCTCCTAACCTCGTTGAGTGGGGTCGCTACCTCACTCGGGCCCAGAAGACGCGGTTGGACTCGGTGTCGAGGTAGGCCACGTACGCCGTCACCCCGCGAGTCTTGAGGATCTGACGGGTCCACCGGAACGACCCATCCGCCTGCACCACGATCGTCGCCTTGCCCTCCTCGAAGCCCGACCGGTTGCTGTACCGGATCCACGGAGTCAACCGAGTCCCCGGATCGATCCCACCCGTCGTCCCCGTCGTGCGGATCCGGTCATGACGCCCATCAGCGGCGCGGGTGCCCTTGTCCAGGATGATCCACCGCTCCACGATCACCCCCAGGCTCATCGCCCGCGACTGCCGCGTCGGGGAATACCCCACCGCCTGGAGAACGTGATCACCCGGGTCGATGTCCTTCGGCAGCGTCGCCGTGCCGGCGAAACTGCCCCGGGCGTCGGTGCGGACCGTGCCCACATAGACCGCCTCGGCCACCGCCCGCGCCCCAGCCCCGGTCACCGGCGCCATCGGCGGATCGACATAACCTGCTGCCGACGTACGTGCCCGGCGTCGACCTCCTGCCCTACGACGCGGTGACCGTGCCGCTCTACGAGGAGTTCCGCCGCCAGTCCTCCTCGCCCTTGCGTTGAGTGGCGGGTGGTGTCGCGGTTTTGGGCGATTTGGGCGACACCAGGCGCCACTCAACGCAGTTGGGCAGTGATCACCATGTCGGCGGGGCGGCGGAAGGCGAAGCCGCTCGGCGGCGTGACCGACACCAGCTCGATCGACGGCCAGGCCGCGAGGATCTCCTCCAGCGCGATGACCGTCTGCATGCGAGCGAGGTGTACGCCGAGGCAGTGGTGCTCCCCGGACGAGAAGCTCAGGCCGTGCCGGGCGTTGGACCGGTGGATGTCGAAGCGCAACGGGTCGGGGAAGACACTCGGATCGCGATTGGCCGCGATGACCGAGACGCCGACGAACTCCCGCTCCCCGATCTCCACACCGGCGAGCGTCACCGGCTCCCGGGTCCACCTCTCCATGAACGCCACCGGCGGCATCCAGCGGATCGCCTCGTCGACCGCGCCCGCGAGCAGCGTCGGATTCGCGCGCACCTCGGCCATGGAGTCCGGGTGGTCGATGAGCAGCATGAGAGTGGTGAGCACCGACGCCTGGATCGTCTCGATCGCGCCGAACATCACCACCCGCAACTGCGCGGCCACCTCCTCCGGGGTGAGGTCGGAGGCCTCCACCACCTTGGACCTGCCTTCGAGCAGCAGCTTTGTCAGCTCCACGCGTGCTTCTTCCGCGCGCTGCAGCGGCTCGGGGTCGCCGGTGTACTCCATCGCCGCGGCGAATGCGGAGTAGAACGCGTCGATGCGTCGTACGTCGTCCAGCGGCAAGCCGATCACCTGCGCCGCCACGCCGACCGCGAAGGGAGCCGCGAACGCCTCGGTGAGCTCGACTCCCTCGCGCGCTGAACCTTCGTCGATCCGCCCGATGAGCTCCCGCGCGTACGCGCGGATCGAGTCGCCGAACAGCCGCTCGGCCTCCCGGGCGCGGAAGGGCACCTCGAACGGCTCGCGGTAGCGATCGTGCTCCTCGCCGTCGACGGTGAGCATCATCCGGCCGAGGGAGGCGCGCACCATGTTCTGCTCGGCCTCGACCGTGGCACCGGACTTCGGGAGCAGGATCTGCCGGGCGGGCTCGCGTGCGGTGATGAGCCAGCCGCCGAGCGCGGGCAACCAGGTCACCGGCTCGCGCTCGCGCAGGTCGTCGAGGACGTGCTCGCGGCCGGCCTCCTCGAGGTCGGCCAGCGTGACCGACGCGCCGACGGGGAAGGCCCGGCGGCGGCGTACGTCCTCCGCTTGGGAGATGTCGATCTGTTGGAGCACTACGTCACCAGGTCGGCGATGGCGTCGACGTTCTCCTTCTTACGCCGTAGCGCGCCCACCCCGATGCCGATGACAAAGACGAGGAACGGGCTGAGGACGAGGAACCAGCCCAGCGGGTTGAGCGCCCACGCCTGCACCGTCGGGTCGGTGCCCTCCGCGGCCGTGCCCGCGAAGATCGCGAAGCGGCTCATGAGGAGGTACAGCCCGAGGACGAGGCCGATGACCGCGAGGATGGGCGCGATCATCGTGTGCCAGACCCGGGTGTCCTCCTTCGTCTTCCGGAAGTAGGCGATGACCGCGATGCTCACGAGGATCTCGACGACGACGATGGCGATGACCGCGACGGCGGAGAACCAGTAGAACATGTTGAGGATCGGGTCCCACCCGCGCAGGACGAAGACGAGCGTCACCAGGAGCGTGATCACCGAGACCGTGATCGATCCGTTGCCGGGGGCGCCGAATCGGTTGGTGTGGTCGAGGCGCTGGCTGAACACTCCGGCGCGGCCCATGGCGACGAAGTAGCGCGCCGAGGAGTTCTGGAATGCGAGAAGGCCCGCGAAGAGGCTGGTGATCACCAGCCAGCTCATGAGCGTCGCCATCCACTCGCCGACGTACGCCGCCGCGATCGAGAACAGCACGGCGGCCGGGTCGAGCAGCGGAACGCCGTCGATCGAGGAGCGCGCGACGACCTCGTCGATCACCGTGGCCGACCCCAGCGCCGTGACCATCGCGAACGTGACGAAGGCGAAGATCACGCCGATCACGATGATCGCGGTGTAGGTCGCCCGAGGGACGGTCTTCTTCGGCTCGCGGGACTCCTCGCCGTAGATCGCCGTCGCCTCGAAGCCGATGTACGACGCGAAGGCAAAGGCCAGCGCGATGCCCGCGGTCCCGCCGATACCGCCCGCGAGCCGAAGAAGACCGTCCCTCGGGCGACCTACACCGCGATCATCGTGATCGGCG
>JBJTJS010000014.1:0-7039 GCA_046096085.1 bacterium | reverse complement strand
GCTCGAACTCGACGGCCGCACGCTCACGGCAGCCCAGGCGGAGGGGGAGGCCCGCGACTACCTCGACGCGCGGGGGGCGGCGCAGGGGGCGCGCCTGCTCCTCCGCGACGACCGCGACGCGGCATGGGCGCCGTTCACGCTGCTCCTGGCGCTGCGCGGATCGGTCGTGCTGGTCCGCAACGCCGCCGCTGGCGACGTCGAGCAGGTGGCCCGACAGGAGCAGGCCGCCGGGTAGGGGCGCGCGTCAGGGAGTCAGATGACGGTCGCGGTGCGCACCGGGCTGACGGCGACGATGGCGGAGCCCTCGTACACGACGACACGCCACGAGTACGTCATCCCCTTGGGCGTCACCGTGACGGTGAAGGAGTATCGCCCGTCCGTCCCGGGAGTCACGCGCTCGCGGTTCTGCCAGTCGACTCCATCCCAGCGCACCTGACGCTGCACGACTAGCCCGGGCCTCATGTCCTGCACGCGCCCGTACATGCGTACCCGGGCCCCGTCGAGGATGTCTCCCGACGGCGAGACCGCGAGGGACACCTTGCCGGTGGGCGCAGGTGCATCGGGCACGGTGCCCTTCGACAGGATGTCGGTGAGGTACGCCGAGCGCAGGCCGAGGGCGCTGCGGAAGGTGCTCCCCGACACCGACGCCGGGCTCCCGGAGCTCGGCGTTGCCGTGACGGTGCGCGCGGACCCCGAGGCGTGGGCCGCCGAGACGCGGATCGAGACGATGTCGTCGATGCCGAAGATCTGGTTCATCCGCTCCTGCGACGCCACCACGGTCCATTCGCGGTAGGGGTTGCCCGGGGCCTGCAGGCTCCACTTGTCCTCGACGCTCTGGGACCAGGGATAGCCGGCGCCGCCCCATGCGTCGTCCGCGGACGTGGTGCGGCCGCCCGTCGCCGCGGTGTAGAACGCCGGGATCGGGCGGCCCTTCCACAGCGCTGCCTGGCCCGCGGTCGCGCGCACGGCCTTGACCCAGTTGTCGCCGCCATCGCCCGTCTCGACGGCGTACCCGCGGAACGTCTGGTCGTAGCGCGGCCCGTCGCCGTCGTCCATGTGGCACAGGCACTCCTCGTCGACTCCGGCGGCGAGTTTGGCCAGGGCGTACGAGCGGGAGGCGATGACCTGGGCGCGCAGGGCCGCCTGCGGCCACGTGGGGACCACTTCGGCGATGCCGTTGAGGTACTCGTCCTGGATCCGGAGGATGTTCACGGCGGTGAGTCGCCGCCCCTGGGGCGTGGGCACCGTGGCGAGTTCCACGGTGCCGTAGCGGTAGCGATGCCCCGACGTGCCCAGGGTCTCCCCCGGGCCGACGAGGGTGAGCACGCTCGGCTCGGCACCCGCGGCCCCCCGGTCGCGGGTGCCCGACCAGCGCAGCGTGACGAGGGTCCCGCGCCCCAACCGAGTCTCGCGGGAGCCCTCGACCTTCGACACCGTGACGTAGCGCCCCTGGGACGACAGCACGACATGGTCGCCCGCGGGCACCGTCACCGACTTGGCTCCGAACGTGACCTCGAGCGCACCGCCCGAAGCGAGGCCCTCGGCACGCGCGTGGACCTTGCTCTGCTTCTGGACGAGGGCGACCCGGACATCGACGTCGTCACGCTGCTCGCCGATATCGACGCCGGGGTAGTAGTGGCGCACGATGCGATCCGCCTCCCACCCGTCGAGGGCCATCGCATAGGCGCCCCACTGAGACAGCCCGACGCCGTGACCGTAGCCCGTGCCGACCACGGTGAAGGCCTCTGGCGGCGAGCAGGGGTCCGCGGGGGCGTCCGCGCTGCTCGCGATGCTCACCGTGCCGCTCCAGGGAGTGAGGTCCTCGCCGCCAGCGGTGCCGGTGATGCTCACTGTGTAACGGCCCGGGGGCACCGGCTTGTCCGCGTCGTCGCGGCGGTCCCAGCGCATCTGCAGGGTGCCCGCCTCACTGGTGTCGGCTCTCAACGTCCGCACGCGATCACCGCAGGAGGAGAAGATCTCCGCCTTGAGCTTGACCGCGCCCGTCGTGGGGATCCTGAGGGTCATCGGCTCCTCGGTCCCCCAGGGCTGGCCGGAGCCCACAGCGAGGGGCCGGAAGAACGTCGTCCCCATCGTCTGGGCCACGCGGGTGCGCAGGGGCACCACCTCGGGTCGCAGGAACTCCCCCGGGCAGGAGGTGTTGCCGATGTCGCCGTGGCCCGCGATGGTCTTGCTGCGGACCTTCTCGCCGGCGTAGTACATCGAGGTGGTACCCGACCCCGGCCCCGGACCGGCTGACGTGAGTACCGCGGACCCCTTGGGATTCACGTGGTTGAGGTCGAACTTCCAGGCGACGAGGCGGGACATGGCGTCGACGATGCGCTGGCCCTCCTGCTGGGTCGGGTCGAGGGTGTCGGCATTGCCGAGGAAGGAGACGGCGAACGTCTCGGCGTTGAATCCGGCAGTGTGGGCTCCGATGACGGCCAGCTCGACTCCCCCTGCACGGCCCTCGTAGATGCGGCCGAAGCGGTCCACCATGAAGTTGTAGCCGAAGTCGTTGACCTGGATGCCCTGGGTGAACCACGAGTAGACGTTGCGCATCTGCTGTGCGGCCTGGGCCTCGGTGTAGTCGTTCGTCGACACCACGTGGTGGACGAACGCCACCTTGATCCTCGGGGAGTACGACACGGTGCCCCGCTTGAGGGACTCATCCGCGCCCCACTCCGCCCGCGAGATGATGCGCGGCCGGCTCGTCGTCGCCTGCGCCGTGGGCGCCCCGCCGCCCAGGCCGGCGTCCTCCGGCCGCACGGGGTTGTCGATCATCACCAGGCGGGTGTCAGCAGGGACCGCGCCCGAGGGGGTGTCGATGCGGACCTGGATCCCGTCGGCGGACGACGCCACCACCGGCTCGGTCCCGTAGCGGGCGCGCGCGTACTCGTCGGTCCCCGGATCGGGCATGTGCTCGCTCACCGGCACCCGCATCCAGTCGGTCCAGTCCCCTCCCTGGCGCACCCTGAGCACCACCCGGGTCGCGGGATCGAAGGGTTCCGCCGACGTCACGCCGACCAGGCCGAAGGCGGCCACGTCGGTGGGTGGCAGGGCGGCGGCGGCGCGCAGGGACGAGGGGCCGGCGACCGGATCGTGGCCGGGGTCGTGATCGTGGTCGGCACCCACCGAGCGGACGTCAGCGGCCGGGGCGGGACTGCCCGCGAGGGCACCGGCCGGGACCCCGGTGAGGGGCAGCGAGCGGACGTCGGCCCGGACCGGCGCGGTGTCCGCCGCCTGGCCGCCGGGCAGCGGGAGGACGAGGACGGCGGGAACCACCGCGAGCGCCGCCACCACCCCGATCGCCCTCACCACCCGAGGGTGCCCCAGCCCAGGGGGAGGGTGTCAAGCCGACGCTTCGACCCCATGCGTCACTTCTGTCACATTTCGACATGCTCGTGAGGGCCGGGCTCGGGAGGGCCGGGAACGCCGGGCGTCCTCCCGGCGTCCGCCCCACGGGAACTCCGGGCGTCCTCCCGGCGTCCCATGGCTGCCTCGCCTAACCTGGGGCGAGCCGGCCAGCCACCCTGGCCATCCGACGACCCGCGGAGGCGGACGTGAGCGAGCCGACGGCCTTCCCCGACGCCGGGGGCGACCCGGCGCCGCGCAGGCGCCGATGGCCGCGCATCCTGGCCGCGATCGCCTCCGCCGCGATCCTGGTCACCACCCTCGCGGGCCTGGGCGTCGACTACGCCTCGACCCGCCTCGAGGGCAACATCACCGCCGTCGACATCAGCGACGTCACCGGGCGCCCCTACGTCCCACCCATCGTGGTCGACGAGCAGGGCAACTACACCCCGCTCAACATCCTCCTCATGGGCAGCGACACCCGCGAGGGTCTCGACGAGGGCTCCAAGTACGGCGACCCCAGCGTCTACGGCGGCCAGCGGTCCGACACCACGATCCTGCTCCACCTGGCGGGCGACCGTTCGTTAGCCACGGCCGTGAGCATCCCCCGCGACACCTGGGTCACGCTCCCCCAGTGCCCCCGGACCGGGTCCGGGGAGCCCGCGGGCGAGTTCGAGGAGAAGTTCAACATCGCGTTCGAGATCGGCGGCCCCGGCTGCACGGTCAAGCTCGTCGAGCAGCTCACCGGGCTCACCATCGACCACTTCGCCGTCGTGGACTTCACCGGCTTCAAGAACGTCGTCGACGCCCTCGGGGGAGTCGAAGTGTGTCTCACCGAGGCCGTGAAGGACCCGCAGAGCAAGCTCGACCTGCCGGCAGGCACCAGCGTCGTCAACGGCGAGCAGGCCCTCGGATTCGTCCGCGCCCGCAAGACCATCGGGGATGGCTCCGACATCGGGCGCATCAAGCGCCAGCAGGCCTTCCTCTCCTCGATGATCCGCGAGGCGTCGTCGACGGACCTCCTGCTCAATCCGGTCCAGCTGTACTCCGTCCTCGACGCGGCGACGGGCTCGCTCACCACAGACCCCGGCTTCGCCGACCTCGACGTCCTCCAGCAGGTGGCCCTGAGCGTGCGCGGAGTGGACCCGGAGAACATCACCTTCCTCACCATGCCGTGGTACGAGCGCGGCGACGGCGAGAACGTCGTCATGGACGACGAGGCCGCAGCATCGGTGTGGGCCTCCATGCGCGACGACGTGCCGTGGCTGAAGCCCAAGAAGACCGCGAAGCCCTCCTCCTCCGCGTCACCCGAGCCCAGCCCCACGGAGACGAAGGCGCCCAAGGCCACGATCGAGCCCGCCCTGATCGCCGTCCGCGTCCTCAACGGCAGCGGCGTCGCCGGCCGTGCGGCCGAGGTCGCGGCAGCGCTGGAGGCCCAGGGCTTCCAGATCGTCGCGATCGACGATGCGGATCGGAACGATTACACGACCACCGAGATCCGCCATGACGCACCGCTGGCCGAGGCCGCACGGACCGTGCTCTCGGCACTGCCGAAGTCCGAGACCGTGGCCGATGAGACCGCAGACGTCATCACCATCGTCGTGGGCAGCTCCTACACGGAGGTGGCCACGGTCGAGGTCGTCCAGGACGACACGACCTCCACGCCTTCGCCGTCCCCCGCGGAGACCGTGAGCGAGGAGGAGAGCAAGCAGCGCGAGGATGACGAGATCACCGCCCCGACGACGGCCGACAAGGTGAAGTGCGGCTGATCGGCCTGCCGGTCACGGCAGAGTGATGACCAGCGCGCCCTTCTCGAAGTCCAGGCGCTGAGAACCCAGGTCGGGGAACCGCGACTCCCATTCAGCCGCGACCGCCTGCTCTCCCTCGCGCACCATGTCATCGAGCACGACGCGTGCACCCGGCTCCAGCCGCTCTCGCAGCACTGGCAATGCCGGCCATCGCGCCTCGGGCTCGTCCACGCTGGGCGGGCCGTCGACGCACATGAGGCCCACGTCGTCGATTCCCTCGAGTGCCGCGAGGTCATACCACCAGCACTCCCGCCCGTCGATGGCGATCTGGGCGAGCGGCGCATGGACGACACGCAGCCACGGGGAGACCCCCTGGCGCCGACCGAGGTCCTCCGTCGCCGCCGCATAGCCCGCGTCGTGATCCACCCCGATGACGACCCCGTCGTAGCCGGCGGCCCGCATCGCGCCCGCCATCCACACGCTGGACTGGCCGCTGCCGAGGTCGACCACGACACGCGGCCGGCGCTCGAGAACGTCGCCCACCCGCCAGAGGAGGACGTCCTCCGAGGCTGCCCATGCTCCCGGGCGCGGCATCGGCAGGGGCATCTGGACGAGGCGCTGCAGCTGCAGATAGGACTCGAGGAGGGACGTCTGGCGCACGGTCCGGTCCGCCGCCAGCGTGCGTACCTGGCGTCGCTCGACCGACTGGCGGTGCGCGAGCTCCTCCATTCGGGTGCGCAGGTTTACCCGGGCCGACTCGATCGCCGACCCGACCTTCTTCTCGGACGACGTCGAGGTCGTCGTGACGGCTTCGCCGAGTACCTTGTGCGCCTGCTCGATGTCCTTGCCCACGGCGGCCCGGGCCTCACGCGTCTCCTGGCGAGCCTCGCGAACCTCCTTACGGGCCTCCGCCAGTGACTCGCGCAGGGACGACAGTTCGGCCTTGAGCGCGGCGTCCTGCAGGAGGGTGGCCGTGCGCGACTGCTGGGCCTCGACTCGCGCCACCCTTCCCGCCGTGGTCCGCAACCATGCGAGCCCCTGGCCCGCCACGGCACCGAACACGAGTCCCAGCACCGCGGCGACAACGGTGGTGGCAGCGTTCCAGCCCGCCGCTAGGCCGAGGGCCGCGAGTCCGACGAGCCCGACGAGCCCGCCCGCCAGGGCCGCGATACGACCGCGCATCGCTCCTCCGATCTCCGCGACGTCCTCGCCTGCGCTCCCCCGACCGCAATTGCACGAGGCTACCCTTCCCCCGTGGTCGTCGATGCGGGTGCTTCCGGTCCATCCGCAGGCGGCGTGTCCGTGGTCATGCCCGTCCTCAACGAGGGAATCCACCTCTCAGAAGCGGTGGGCGCCATCCTCGACAGCGCGTACGACGGCCCAATCGAGGTGGTCCTCGCTCTCGGTCCCTCGACCGACGACACGGACGAGGTCGCGGCAACGCTCGCGAGTTCCGATGCCCGGGTCCGCCTCGTAGCCAACCCCTCGGGACGCACGGCATCGGGCCTCAACGCCGCCATCGCCGCGGCGACGTACGACGTCATCGCGAGGGTCGACGGGCACGCGGTCATCCCCCGCGACTATCTCGACATCGCCGTTCGCACCCTGGCGGAGACAGGCGCCGACAACGTCGGCGGCGTCATGGGCGCGGAAGGTGTCACCGAGTTCGAGCAGGCGGTCGCGGCGGCCATGCGCTCGTGGTTCGGCGTGGGCGGCGCGGCATTCCACATCGGGGGTGCCGCCGGCCCCGCCCTCACGGTCTATCTCGGCTGCTTCCGCCGTTCCGCACTCGAGCGTGCCGGGGGCTACGACGAGTCGATGGTCCGCGCTCAGGACTGGGAGCTCAACCACCGGATTCGCTCGGCGGGAGGGACCGTGTGGTTCACCCCGGACCTACACGTCACGTCCCGCCCGCGCGCGACTCTCTCCGCCCTCGCTCG
>JBJTJS010000013.1:0-15592 GCA_046096085.1 bacterium | reverse complement strand
CCGCCACTCAACGAAGTTGGCCGGGTCGCGGGGTGGGCGCGGCGGGGGCTCGGCATCGGGGTGGCCCACGGCGACCGCGCCGAGCGGCAGCCACGAGTCCGGCAGCGCCAACTCCTCGCGTACGACGTCCGCGCAGAACATCGTCGACGACACCCAGGCGCCGCCCAGGCCGTGCGCGGCCAGGGACACCAGGAGGTTCTCGACGGCCGCTCCGCCGGAGACGAGGAACATGTCGCGCTCGGCGGAGGCGCGATGGGGATCCGGGTAGCGGTGCGCACCGGCCGAGAGGTCGACGAACGGCAGTACGAGGATGGGGCACCGCCGCAGGATGTCCCCGCGCGACGTGCGCCGCGCGATGGCGTCGTCGTCCATCCCGTCGATGGCACGCAGGTCGGCCTTCCAGCGCTCGAGCATTGCGTCGAGCAGCGACGTCCGCGCGGCGGGATCGTCGACGATGACGAAGCGCCAGGGCTCGGAGTGATGCGGCGCAGGCGCCGTGATGGCGTCGGCGACCGCCGCATCGATGAGCCCGGTCTCGACGGGCCGGTCCGCGAAGGTCCGGACGGTACGCCGCATCCGCAGCGCCTCCCGGCGGCCCTGCTCGCGGGCCTCCCGCGTGCCGAGAGCGAAGAGGTCCTCCTCCGGCGGTCGCACCATGGCCCGCGCTCCGGGGCCATCCTCGGCTGACACGGAGCCGGCGAGGCCGCGCACGACGGCGACCGGCAGGCCTCGGGCCTTGCCCTTCACCAGGTCGGCGGCCGCGGCCGCCTCGTCGGCGATGGCGATGACCGTGGCCTCCATGGGCCGGCCCCCGGCGTCGGGCAGTCCGCGCATGTCGTCGAGCACGACGAGGCCCGCCACGCCGATGGCGCAGTCGGTGAGGCCGTCGCGCCAGGGGCGGCCCAGGGTGTCGGTGACGACGATGGCGACCTCGCGGCCGGACAGCGCGCGCAGGCGCTGCCGCAGGGCGCGCGCCGAGGCGTCCGGGTCGCGGGGGAGCAGCAGCACGGTGCCGGCATCCGCGTTGCTCGCGTCGATGCCGGCGGCGGCGAGGACGATCCCGTGGTGGGTCCGCACGATGCGCGTCTCCCCGCGGGGCGTCCACTTCGTCGCGATGATGGCGGCGGTCTCGGCCTCGAGGGCCGCATCGCGCTCGGTCGCGGGGACGGCGCGGCCCTCGGCCTTGCTCACGATCTTGCTCGTCACCACGACGACGTCGCCGTCCCGCAGACCCGCGGTGCCGTCGGGCCACACGGCCTCGGCGAGCCTCGGCGCGAGGATCGCCCCGAGGTCGTCGCCCGCGGCGATCTCGGGGATCCCCGGGACCGCGACGACCTGGAGCGAGGCCTCCATCGCGTCAGCGTCGCGCGGCGAGGTCGAGAGCGGCGGCCGCGATCGCGCGGGTGGGCTCGGCGCCCGACATGAGGAGGGGCCGGGCCTCGCAGGCGATGCCGAGGGCCTCGATGCCCGCCACCGCGTCGGCGTCGGCATCGTCGACGAGCCAGCCGTCGAGGATGCCCGGGGGACTGCCCGCGCGCGCGGCGTAGTGCGCGGCGACTGCCGAGGCCGATGTCTCGACCCCGATGGCCGCGAGGCAGGCGTCGGCCATCCCGCGCACCGGGCGGCCGCCGATGATGGGGGAGACCCCCACGACCGGCGCCGCCGTGCGCACGAGCGCCTCGCGGATCCCGGGCACCTGGAGGATCGTCCCGATCGACACCACCGGATTCGAGGGGGGCAGTACGACGACGTCGGCACCCTCGATCGCCTCGACCACCCCGGGCCCGGGCTTGGCGTCCTCGACCCCGACGAGGGCGAACGAGCGCGCGGGAATGCGCGCCTGGTGCCGGACCCACCACTCCTGGAAGTGGATCGCGCGCTGGGCGCCGTCGGCCTCGTCGATCACGACGTGCGTCTCGGTGCGCTCGTCGCTCATGGGCAGGAGGCGCACGCCGGGCTGCCAGCGGGTGCACAGCGCCTCGGTGACGGCGGAGAGCGGATAGCCGGCATTGAGCAGCTGCGTGCGCACGAGGTGGGTGGCGATGTCGCGATCGCCGAGCCCGAACCAGCCGGGCTCCATGCCGTAGGCGGCGAGTTCCTCCCGGACGGTGAAGGTCTCGTCCTCCCGCCCCCAGCCGCGCTCCTGGGAGATGCCGCCGCCCAGGGTGTACATGACGGTGTCGAGGTCGGGGCACACGCGCAGGCCGTGGATCCAGATGTCGTCGCCGGTGTTGCCGATGACCGTGATCTCGGCGTCGGGCGCCGCGGCGACGAGCCCGCGCAGGAAGCGCGCACCCCCGATGCCTCCCGCGAGGACGGCGATGCGGGCGGGGTCCCCGGGAGTGGGCATGCGCATAGAGTGGCACGGTGACGACGGGTCCCCGTGCGGCAGAGGTCTCCCGCGCGCTCGCCCGCGCCCGCCGGGGGACGACCGTGTCCCCGGACGAGGCCGCTGCGCTGATGGCGGCCCGGGGGGAGGCGCTGGGCGACCTCCTCGCGATCGCGGGGTCCCTGCGCGACCGTGGCCTCGAGGAGTGCGGGCGTCCCGGCGTGATCACGTACTCGCCCAAGGTGTTCGTCCCGCTCACCCGGCTGTGCCGTGACCGATGCCACTACTGCACCTTCGCGACCGTCCCCCATCGCCTGCCCGCGCCGTACCTGTCCCCGGACGAGGTCGTCGCCATCGCGAGGGCGGGCGCCGAGGCCGGATGCGCCGAGGCCCTCTTCACGCTGGGCGATCGGCCGGAGGACCGGTGGCCTGCCGCGCGAGAGTGGCTCGACGAGGCGGGCTACGACGACACGCTGTCGTACGTGCGCGCCATGGCGGTGCGGGTCCTCGAGGAGACCGGTCTCCTGCCCCATCTCAACCCGGGCGTGATGTCGTGGGAGGAGATGCGACGGCTGCGCCCGGTCGCGCCCAGCATGGGCATGATGCTCGAGACGACCGCCGTGCGACTGTGGTCCGAGCCCGGCGGGCCCCACTTCGGCAGCCCGGACAAGGAGCCCGCGGTGCGGCTGCGCGTGCTCGAGGACGCCGGACGGCTGTCCATCCCCTTCACGACGGGCATCCTCGTCGGAATCGGCGAGACTCCGGCCGAGCGCGTCGACGCCCTGTTCGCGATCCGCGCGGCGCACCGCCGGCACCGGCACGTGCAGGAGGTCATCGTCCAGAACTTCCGGGCCAAGGACGACACGGCGATGCGCGGGACCGCGGACCTCGGGCGCGACGACTACCTGGCGACGCTGGCGACCGCGCGCATCGTCCTCGGCCCCGGCATGCGACTGCAGGCGCCGCCCAACCTGTCCGATGGCGACGACCTCGTGGCGCTCATCGCCGCGGGCGTCGACGACTGGGGCGGTGTCAGCCCGCTGACCCCCGACCACGTCAACCCGGAGCGGCCCTGGCCCCACCTCGACGACCTCCGCGGGCGCACGCGGGCCGCGGGGTTCGACCTGCGCCCCCGGCTCACGGCGCACCCGGCGTACGTGCGCGGCGAGGCCTGGATCGACGCGCGGCTGTCCGCCCACGTGGCGGCACTCGCCGGGCCGGACGGACTGCTCGCTCCGGGCTGCCGCGCCCGGGGCCTGCCGTGGCAGGAGCCCGACGACGGCGAGGACGCGTACGCCGCGTTCGCCCGGAGCCAGGCGGGGGGCCGCATCGACCTGCACGTCGCCATTGACGGGGAGGGCCGGCGGGGGGACCGGCGGGCGGACTTCGAGGACGTGTACGGCGACTGGTCGGAGATTCGCGAGCGCGTGGGCGGCATGGCCGGCCCGCAACGGCTCCCGGCCGACGTGCGTGCCGCGCTCGACCTGGCCCACGGGCAGCCCGCCGCACTGGCGCTGCCCGAGCACCACGACGCCGCGCTCGCCCTCATGTGCGCCGAGGGGGCTGCGCTGGACGAGGTCGTCGCCCTCGCCGACGACCTGCGCCGCGACGCGGTGGGCGATGAGGTGACGTACGTCGTGAACCGCAACGTCAACTTCACCAATGTCTGCTACACGGGTTGCCGCTTCTGCGCCTTCGCGCAACGAGCCATGGACGTCGACGCGTACACGCTCTCCCTGGAGGAGGTGGCGCAGCGCGTCCGCGAGGCGGAGGCCGCGGGCGCCACCGAGATCTGCATGCAGGGGGGCATCCACCCCGAGCTCCCGGGGACCGCGTACTTCGACCTGGCGCGAGCGGTGAAGTCGGCGGCGCCCGGCATCCATCTCCATGCGTTCAGTCCGATGGAGGTGGCGAACGGCGCTGCACGCACCGGCCTGTCCCCGCGCGAATGGCTCATCGCGGCGCGCGAGGCCGGCGTCGACTCGATCCCGGGCACGGCGGCGGAGATCCTCGACGACGACGTGCGGTGGGTCCTCACCAAGGGCAAGCTCCCCGCGGACGCGTGGATCGACATCGTGTCGACCGCGCACGAGGTGGGACTGCGGTCGAGCGCCACGATGATGTACGGCCACGTCGACCACCCCGGGCACTGGGTCGCGCACCTGCGGGTGCTGCGCGGCATCCAGGAGTCGACCGGGGGAGTCTCCGAGTTCGTCGGCCTGCCCTTCGTGCACCACAACGCGCCGCTCTACCTCGCCGGTGCGGCACGCCCCGGGCCCACCCCCCGGGACAACCGGGCCGTCCACGCGATGGCCCGCATCATGCTCCACGGAGCCGTCGACCACGTGCAGTGCTCGTGGGTGAAGCTCGGCGACGAGGGCTGCCGGGCCATGCTGGCCGCGGGTGCCGACGACCTCGGCGGCACGCTCATGGAGGAGACGATCAGCCGGATGGCCGGCTCGGAGCACGGCTCCGCCAAGTCCGAAGAGACCCTGCGCGACCTCATCCGCTCGTCCGGCCGGGTCCCCCGGCAGCGGACGACGCTCTACGGCCGGGTCGACGGGGGCATCCCGGGCTTGACGCCCGGCTCCCAGCCCTATGTAATAACACCGTTGTGATTCGGGGACCCGGGTCGCCGTCCGCACCCGCGCCCGGCCGCCCCGACCCGAGGGGGTGCCCGCGGCTCGAGCGCGGGAAGCGCGGCCGGAGGTCGCGAGGGAGGAGTGACCGCTGTGGGCGAACCCGTGCTGGTGCCCGTGACCACCGGGGAGGGCCTCGAGTGGCAGGAGCGCGCCCTGTGCGCCCAGACCGATCCCGAGGCGTTCTTCCCCGAGAAGGGGGGCAGCACCCGCGAGGCCAAGCGCGTGTGCCTGTCGTGCGAGGTGCGCAGCGACTGCCTGGAGTACGCGCTGGAGCACGATGAGCGCTTCGGCATCTGGGGAGGCCTGTCCGAGCGTGAGCGCCGTCGCCTGAAGAAGCAGGCGGTCTGAGCGCGCTCCACCGCGTCACCGCTGTCGTGGTTGCCCGGGACGGCGCGGTCTGGCTGCCCCACGTGCTCACCATGCTCGCGGGCCAGACCCGTCATCCCGACTCGGTCGTCGGCGTCGATGCCGGCTCGCGTGACGTCAGTCGCGACATCCTCGTGGAGTCCCTCGGCCAGGACCGTGTGGTCTCGCTCGACGTCGACGCGCACGCAGCGCCGGGGAGCGGCTTCGGCGGCGCCGTCAACGCGGGACTCGCCTCCGGTGTCCTGCGCAGCGACTCCGACGAGGCCTTCGACGTCGATGCGACCGAGTGGATCTGGCTGCTCCACGACGACGCCGCGCCGGCGCCCGATGCCCTCGAGAGACTGCTCGAGGGCGCGGACGACCATCCGAGAGCGGTGATCCTCGGCCCGAAGGCGCGCGGATGGCACGATCGGCGGCTCCTCCTCGAGGTGGGGTTCACGGTGACCGGCTCCGGCCGCCGCTACACCGGGCTGGAGCGTCGGGAGCACGACCAGGGACAGCACGACCAGCGCAGCGAGGTCCACGCCGTGGGCTCCGCGGGCATGCTGGTCCGCCGCGATGCCTGGGACGACCTGGGTGGCTTCGACCCCGCCCTGCCGCTGTATCGCGACGACCTCGACCTGTGCTGGCGAGCCTGGCGCGCCGGCCACGAGGTCCGCGTCGTCCCCGCGGCCGTGATCAACCACCGCGAGGCGTCGTACCACGGCCGGCGGGAGGGCTCGACGGACCCGGCGGAGGGCTACCGGCTCGACCGCCGCTCGGGCATGTACGTGCTCCTCACGCAGGCGCCGGCGTGGCGCCTGCCGTTCACCGCCCTGCGCCTCGCCCTCGACAGCCTCCTGCGGTCGCTGCTCTTCGTCCTCGGCAAGGACATCCGGCATGCGCGCGACGAGCTCCTCGCCCTCGGGTCCGCCCTCGCCCACCCCGGCCGACTGCGCGCCTCGCGCCGCGCCACGGGCCGCACGTCCGTGCTCTCCTCGCGGGCTGCCGTCGGGGAGTTCCGGCCGCGGGTCCGGGCGCAGGTGCGCACGGCGATCGAGAGCGTGGGGGGCATCGTCGCCTCCGGCGGATCCGCGGGGGCGGGCGCCGCGGGCGCGCTCGAGTCGGGCCCGGTGTCGGACGACGCCGACCTCTTCGAGGACCCCGCGGGCGGCTGGCTGCGCCGCACGCTCGCGCGGCCCGCGGTCGCCCTCACCCTCGCCCTGCTCGTCCTCGCCCTCGTCGCCGGCCGCACCCTGTGGTGGGGCGAGGGAGTGCTCTTCGGCGGGGCCCTGCTGCCCTCCCCGGAGGGCGCGGGCGACCTCTGGTCGATGTACCTCGACGCCTGGCACGACGTGGGTCCCGGCTCGACCACCCCGACGCCCCCGGCGTACGCCCTGCTCGCGGCCTTCTCCACGCTGCTCCTGGGCAAGGCACCGCTCGCCGTCTCGGCGCTGCTCCTCCTCGCGGTGCCCGCGGCGGCCATCTCCGCATGGTGGAGCCTGCGCGGGGTCGTCGTCAGCGCCATGCCACGGGCCTGGGCGAGCATCACCTGGGCGCTCCTGCCCGCCGTGACGGGCGCGCTCGCCGGAGGCCTGCTCGGCACCCTGGGGGCGGCGATCCTGCTCCCGCCGACCGCGCGCGCCGTCGTGCGCGCGCTCGGGTACGGCGGCCCGCCATCGCGCGCGGCATCGTCGACGGGCGAGCCCGCCCGCGCCGCGTGGCGACCCTGGTCGGGCCGAACCGTGTGGTGGGCGGCGCTCCTCGTCGCGGCGTCCACGGCGTGCGTGCCGCTCACCTGGCCCTTCGTCGTGCTCGCGGTCGTCGCCGCGCTGGTGGCCGCGGTCGTCGCATCTCGGGGCGGCCGGCCGGCGACGAATTCCCCGGGGTCACTGGCGCTGCGCGGTGCCGCGCTCGTCCTCGTCCCCCTCGTCCTCCTGCTGCCCTGGTCGCTCCACCTGCTGTCGCAGCCGGCCCTGCTGCTGTCGCAGCCGGGACTCATCGACGGCCGCCTGGCGCTGCCGGCGGCCAGCGTCCTGGACCTCCTGCTGCTCCAGCCGGGCGGACCCGCGGCCATGCCGGCCTGGATCGGCGGCGCCCTGGTCCTCGTGGCCCTGCTCGGGCTGCTGCGGCCCGACCGCCGGTCCGCGGCGCTCGTCGCCTGGGCCGTCGGCGCCGTGGCCCTCGTCGTCGGCATCGTCATGCTCGCCGTGCGGGTCGAGGTACCCGGCATCGCGCAGCCGCAGCCCCTCTGGCCCGGCGTGCCCACGCTCATCCTCGGCGGCGCGGTGATCGTGGCCGCGGCGTTGGCCGCCGACGGGCTGAAGGGCGCCCTGGAGTCGGCGAGCTTCGACTTCGTGCGCACCCCCCTCGCCTACGTCCTCCCGTGGGTCGCCCTCATCGCCCCGCTCCTCTGGGCGGCGTGGTGGGTGGTTCCGGGTGCTGGCGACCCCGTGCGACGCGGGCAGCCCGACGTCCTGCCGCCCTTCGTCGCCGCCGAGGCTGTCGGCCCCCAGGCCCCCCGCACCCTGCTGCTGCGCGCGGATCCGGCGAGCGGCACCTACTACACGCTCGTGAACGGTGCCGGGCTCAGCCTCGGCGACGCCGACACCTCGCCCCCGACGTCGGTGTGGCAGCCGGTGGACGACCTGGTGTCCGGGCTGGTGTCCGGGCGCGGAGGCGCCGAGGTCGCGGGGCTGGCCCGCTACGCCGTGCGCTACGTCGTGCTCGACGCGGCCGACACCTCGCCGTCCCTGGTGCGCACCCTGGACGCCGTTCCCGGGCTGCGTCGTCTCGCGGGCCGCGGCAACGAGGTGCTGTGGAAGGTCGAGCAGCCGACGGCGCGGGTGCAGCAGGCCGACGCCGCGGACCCTCCGCTGCTCGCGGCCATCCCGGTCCAGGACCTGGTCTCCGCGGACCCGCTCGTCGACGCGAGCCTGCCCGAGCCGGGCCCGGGGCGGGTGCTGCTGTCCCAGACGGCCGATGGCGGCTGGTTCGCGACCGTGGGCGGGGAGGCCCTCGCGGCGACCGCCGTCGACGGCCTGCAGGAGTTCGAGGTGGCCGCCGGGGTCGGCGCCGGGCAGCCGATCGCCCTCCGATTCGACGACGCCGCCCGCGGACGATGGCTCGTCGCACAGTTCGTCGCGCTCCTCGTCGTCATCGTCCTGGCCCTGCCCGCTCGCCGACGCGTCACTGACGACGACGTGGCTGATGTCGAGCCTGACGAGGACGACGTCGCGGCGCTCGTCGTTGACGGCATCGTGCCCGCGGACGATGCTCCCGTGCCGTCGACCGTCGTGCCGGGGGAGGTGACGACGTGACCGACGAGGCCACTCCCGACGACGCGACCGAGCCCACGGCCACGGAGCGGGTCACGCGGCGGCGCGATCGCGATCGCCGCCGGCGCGAGCGCCCACGGCGATCGCGCGCCCAGGACGACGCACCCCCTGACTCGCGAGGTCCGCTCAGCGTCGTCATCGTCGCGGCGGCGGCCATCGCCCTGGTCGCCCTGGGGAGCCTCCTGCCGCGTGGCACCACGATCGAGCCCGTGGCGGCGGCACAGGAGCCGGTCGACTCCTCGACCACCGTGTGCCCGGAACCGGGCGCGGTCGACGGGGCCGTCACCACCTCCACGGTGACCGTGGTCCCCGGCCTCGAGGGCCAGGACCGGCCCGGCGCCGCGGAGGTCACCTACCTGCGAGGGCCCGACGAGACCGAGCGCAGTGAGCCCGAGGTCGTCATCACTGCGCCGGGGGACAGCGGGCAGGTCGTCGCGGACGCGCGCCGGCTGCCCCCGCTGACGGCGCGCACGACGGGATCGCTGGCACCGGGCCTGGTGTCGACGGAGTCGACGCTGGACACCTCTGACAGCGGGAGGGGCCTGTCGAGCACGGCGTGCCTGGGCCCGGACACCTCGTGGTGGTTCGTCGGGAGCGGATCGACGGCCGGCCGGGAGTCCAACCTCGTCCTCGTCAATCCCGAGTCCACCCCCGCGGAGCTCGATGTCGCGATCTTCGGCCCCGAAGGCCCCCTCGTCACGCCGGCACTGCGCGGCCTCGTGCTCGAGGCGAATGCGCGCACGGTCGTACGGCTCACGCGCGAGGCGCCGCGCCTGCCCGCTGCGGCGTGGCACGTCTCGGTGCGCTCGGGCCGCGTCGTCGCAGCGGTCCAGGACACCGAGATCGAGGGCTACATCCCGCGGGGCGACGACTGGATCCCGCCGGCTGCCGACCCGTCGACACGCGTCCTCGTGCCGGGCATCATGCCCGGCCGCAGCGACCGTCAGCTCATCGTCCTCGCCCCGGGGGAGGCGGACGCCACCGTGCGGGTGCGCCTGGTCACCGAGGGCGGCTCCTACGTCCCCACGGCCCTGTCCCAGATCGACGTGCCCGCCGGCACGGTCGTGACCGCGTCCCTCACCGAGGCCCTCGACGGGCAGCCAGCCACCCTGGAGCTCTCGTCCGACGAGCCCATCGTGGCGGGGGTGCGCCAACGCCATTCCGGGGTGGGGGCGACGGACTTCGCCCTCGACGAGGTCTCCTTCACCGCCGGGGCGGTGCCGCTCTCCACCGTGGCGGCGGTCACCGGCCTGCCCACGGCCGCCGGGGCGGGCGTCACCCTGTGGATCACGGCCCCGGGCGAGCCCCTCCTCGCGCCCGGCACGGCCGCGCCGATGCCGTCGGGCATGGCGGGGGAGGACGACACGGCCGGGCCCTCGGCCATGACGATGACACCGTCCGCCGACGACACGGGGGGCGGGGCCGCCGACGACACGGCCGCACCCGCAGGTGGGGCGGCCGGGTCGCGCACCCCGGTCCGCGTCACCGTGCAGGTCCTCCCGGAGGGGGGCACGCCGCTGGAGCCGATCGCGGTGGAGGTCCTGCCCGGGCGCCTCGTCGAAGTGCGGATCCCGCGCCCGCGGGGGGCCGAGTGGTTCACCGCCGTGGTGCGGCCCGAGGGCGGCGAGGTGCTCATCGCCCACCGCGTGGCGGTCCGCGACCCCTCCGGAGCGCTCGTCAGCGGCTTCCCCTGGAGGCCGCTGCGCACCACTGTCGGCGTCCTCCCGGCCGGCGAGGACATCGGCATCGCCGTGCCGCCGGCCCCCTAGCGGGCACGGCGCGCCTCATCCTCCCGCGCAGCCGCGCCCGGTACCGTCGCCGACGTGGCAGCCCGACGTCGATGCTCGCGCCCGTCCTGCGACCGGCAGGCCATCTCCACGCTCACCTACGTCTACGCCGACTCCGTCGCGGTCCTCGGGCCGCTCGCCACGGCCCCCGAGCCGCACAGCTACGACCTGTGCGAGGTGCACGCGCAGCGCCTCACCGCGCCGCGCGGCTGGGAGCTCGTCCGCCTGGAGATCGAACCCGCGGGCCTCGGCCCCAGCAACGACGACCTCGAGGCGCTGGCGAACGCCGTGCGCGAGGCCGGTCGCGGACCCCTCGGCCGCGACGACGCCCCGGACACCCTGTTCGACGAGGACGACCGGCTCCCCGGGGCGGTGGGTGCCGAAGGGCTGCGCCGCCACCTGTGGGCGCTGCCCTCGGCGGCGGCCGACGGCGCGCGGCGGTCGGGCGCGCCCCCCGAGGCGTGACCTTGCCGGACGGCGCCTGGACGCGCGACCGCCTCGCTCCCGTCATCAAGGCGTACGACGTGCGCGGCGTCGTCCCCGACGAGTGGGACGCCTCGCTCGCCCGCGCCCTGGGCGCGGCGACCGTCGAGGCCCTGGGGGTGCGCATCGGGGACGGCGGCCCAGGAGCCCTCGTGATCGGCCAGGACATGCGCCCGAGCGGGGAGGACCTCGTGACGGCGTTCGCCGAAGGCGTGACATCGCGCGGGTGCGACGTGATCCGCATCGGGCTGTCGAGCACCGACGGGCTGTACTTCGCCTCGGGGGCGCTGGGCCTCCCCGGGGCGATGTTCACCGCCAGCCACAATCCCGCGCGCTACAACGGCATCAAGCTCTGCCGTGCCAACGCCGCACCCGTCGGCGAGGAGACCGGCCTGCGCGAGATCCGCGACCTCGTCGTCGACGGCCTCCCCCCCACGAACGCGACGCCCGGCTCCGTCAGCGACCGCGACATGCTCCGGCCCTACGCGGAGTACCTCCGCGGGCTGGTCGATCTGCGCGGCGGCCGTCCGCTCCGGGTGGTCGTCGACGCGGGCAACGGCATGGCGGGGCTCACGGTCCCGGCGGTCCTCGGGACCGCGGCGGGGCTGGAGCCCCTGCCCCTCGAGGTCATCCCGCTGTACTTCGAGCTCGACGGCACCTTCCCCCACCACGAGGCCAATCCGATCGAGCCCGAGAACCTGCGGGACCTCCAGGAGGCCGTCGTGCGGGAGGGAGCGGACCTCGGGCTGGCGTTCGACGGCGACGCCGACCGGTGCTTCGTCGTCGACGAGACGGGACGCGCCGTGACTCCGTCGGCGATCACGGCCCTCATCGCGGCCCGCGAACTCGACCGCCAGCCCGGCGCGACCATCATCCACAACTGCATCACCTCCCGCGCCGTGCCCGAGGTCATCGCCGAGCACGGCGGTGTCGCCGTGCGCACCCGCGTCGGGCACTCGTTCATCAAGGCGCGCATGGCGGAGACGGGCGCGGTGTTCGGGGGGGAGCACTCGGGCCACTTCTACTTCGCGGACTTCTGGCGCGCGGACTCGGGCATGCTGGCCGCGCTCCACGTGCTCGCCGCGCTGGGCGAGACGCCGGCGGGGACCTCGCTCTCCGGGCTGCTGGCGCCGTACGACCGGTACGTCGCGAGCGGGGAGATCAACTCCCAGGTGCGCGACACGGTCGCCGCCACCTCGGCGGTGCGCACCGCCTTCGGGGGCCGGGAGGGCATCGACCTCGACGACCTCGACGGCCTCACGGTGGGGGCGCCGTCCTGGTGGTTCAACCTGAGGCCGAGCAACACCGAGCCCCTCCTCCGGCTCAACGTCGAGGCGGTGGATGCTGGCACCATGGAGGCGGTGCGCGACGAGGTGCTGGCCCTGGTGAGAGGGGGATCGCGATGAGCGGGGCGCTGGGCCTGGACCCGGTCTTGCTGGAGGTGCTCGCCTGCCCGTGCCCGGAGCACGCGCCCGTGCGCCCCGACGCCGAGCGCGGCCTGCTCGTGTGCACGGCGTGCGGCCGCGGGTTCCCCGTGCGCGACGGCATCCCGGTGATGCTGCTCGACGAGGCGATCCCGCCGCAGGGCTGACGTGCACGTCGTCGAGGGCGCGCTCAAGGAGTACGACTGGGGGGTCGTGGATGGCCTCGCGCGCTGGCATGGCCGCGCGACCGGGGGACCGCAGGCCGAGCTGTGGTTCGGATCCCACCCGGCCGGCCCCGCCGTCGTGGTGGAGGGCCCGGACCGCGGTCGGCCGCTGAGCGAGATCCCCGGGTACGCCGGCATGCCGATGGTCAAGCTCCTGGCCGCGTCGACGCCGCTGTCCCTGCAGGTCCACCCGGACAGCGCGCGTGCCGAGGCAGGCTGGCGTGCGCAGCAGGCAGCACCGCAGGGCGAGCGGCTCTACTCCGATGCGGCGGAGAAGTCCGAGATGCTGTGCGCCATCGACTCCTTCGACGCTCACGCGGGATGGCGCGACCCCGCTGCCGCCGCGGACGTCCTCGCACGCGCGGGCGCCCCGGGCGAGGTGGTGGCGGCGGTCTCGCAGGGGGATCACGGTGCGGCCGTGCGCCTCCTCCTCGCCATGTCGCCCGCCGCCAGCGCGCCGATCGCCCGGCAGCTGGTGGCGTCCGCGACCGCCGCCGGCTGGCCGGCCGACGCCGTGTCCGCCCTCGCCCGGGTGGCCGCCACGCACCCCGAGGACCCCGGAGTGCTGGTGACCGTCCTGCTCGATCACGTGCTGCTGGCTCCCGGGCAGGCCCTCACCGTGCCGGCCGGGGTCGTGCACTCCTACGTGTACGGCCTCGGCGTGGAGGTGATGACCTCCTCGGACAACGTCCTGCGGCTCGGGCTCACGTCCAAGCCGGTCGCCCCCGACGAGGCCCTCGCCGCCGTGCGCGACGACCGGCGCCCGGAGGTCGTGGAGGCGTTCGCGGGGGAGCCCCTGTCATCGCCGGACCTGCCCTTCTCCCTGGCGTTCGCGGTCCGCCCGCACGCGCTGGAGCAGGGAACCCCGCGCGTGGTGCTCGCGCTCGTCGGCGAGGCGCGGGTCGCCTGCGGGGAGGAGTCGGTCGTCCTCCCGGAGGGGCGGGCGCTCGTGCTGCTGCCCCAGGACGACGACGCCGTGGTGGACCCGGCCGGCACCGCGATCGTGGTGCGGGGGGCTCAGCCGCCGGGGTAGGCCGGACTGGTCCCGCGGTAGGCCGCACGCCATCCCGCGCCGGCATTGTCGTACAGCGTGCCGTCGGTGCCCTGCACGAGCGTGGGATAGCCGGGCGCGGCGGCAATGCGGGTGGCCAACTGGGGGGCACCCACCGGTCGGAGGGTGGTGCGCGTGAGGTCGATCTCGTAGGCCTGGATCTCCTCCGCCCCGTTCGACGCCAGCATGACAAGCCGGTCGGAGTCTGCCCAGGCGACGTCGATGACGCTCGCGAGCCGGTTCTCCACGCGCACCGGCGACTGAAGCTGCGCGGCACCCTCCCGCAGGACGACGACCGCGAGCATCACGAAGGTGCGCGGCCCCCGGCGCACGATGAGGGCCGCGCGGGTGCCGTCGCGGCTCAGGGAGATCGATTCCACCGTGGCACGGCGGGAGATGCCGTCGATGGGAACCTCGACGACCGTGCCGTCCTCGCGCACCTCGCGGACGATGCCGTCGGGGCCCACCGTCCAGGCGCTGGTGCCTCCGCCGAAGGAGGGCCGGGACTGGCCGGGCTCGGGGATGACTTCGACGAGGCGCTGCCCGCCCGCCAGGGGTCCCCGCCAGAGCGCGCCGGCGGTGTCGAGCCCGGCGATCCGGGTTCCGTCGAGGGAGACCGCGATGCCGTCGAGCGGAGGCAGGGCCAGGCCGGCGGCCCCCGGCACCGCGCGCGGCGTCTGGGCGTCGAGGACGACGGCGCGTCCGGCGATGACGGCGTACGCGGCCGTGTTGGCCGGCATGAGGTCGGGGTCGAACGCGGGCCAGGCGTCGACGGGCTGCGGGTTGCCGATTCCCGGGACGGGAAGCACCTGGCCGCCCGCATTCAGGTCCACCGACCGCACCCCCGGCACCTGTCGCAGGGTCCACACCACCTGGGCCGACAGGGCACGCCGGGTCGCGGCATCGGCGATGAGCGCCGACGCGTCGAGGTCGACCCGGGCCACGCCGTCGACGACGGGACCGGCGTCGACGGCGAGCTCGGTCCCGTCGGGAAGCGCCGTGCGCACGGCCGGCGCCAGCCACTGCGTCGGGCCTGAGGTGAGCGCGCGCATCAGGGAGGTCGACAGGCCCGGGCCGTCCAGGGGGATGAGCCGCGGATCGGGAACCAGAGTGGTGAACGTGGGGTCGAGGAAGAACACCGGGTAGGAGCGGAAGGCGCGCTCGACGTCGGAGCGCGAGAGCAGCAGCCCCGTGGGGGCGTCGGCGATGCGCCACTCCCCTGCGGCGTCGTACTCCAGGACGAAGGAGTCCGTGACGACGCGGCCGGGGGGCGATACCTCGTAACGGCCGTCGCTCGTCACGGCACCCACCTGGGTGGCGGTCATGTCGACCCCGGACGGCCCGTTCGAGGCCAGCGTGGGCACGCCGTCGTAGACGACCGTGCCCGTCCCGGGGTCCCAGGCGGCGGCGGCGAGGGGAGAGAGGTACTCGCGCGCGACCGCATGATCGTCCTCGAAGGACGCCGACGCCTGGATGAATCCCGACACGATCTCGACCGGCGTCATGCCCGGCTGCGGGGGCCGGGCGATGGCGCGCACGACGGAGTCGGGCTGCGCGACGTCGATCTGGTCGCCCTGGACGATGGGGCCGCTCGTCGGCATCGACGCGCAGGCCGCGAGCAGCAGGGCCATTGCCGACAGTCCCGTGAGGCGCCGGCCGATCACGTCGGCTCCCCGGGGGCGGCCGTCGCCGTGGCCAGCGCGGGGTCGAGGACGTCGTCCCCCGCCTCCTCCGGTGGGGACGGCACCGCGGGGAGGGCGAGGGGGGAGTGGGAGATGGTGACGTCGGCCCTGCGGGGGAGGGTGAGGAGGAAGGCCGCTCCCTCGCCGCGGGCCCCCCAGGCCTCGAGCCGTCCCGCGTGCAGCCGCGTGTCCTCCTGCGCGATGGACAGGCCCAGGCCGGTGCCGCCGGTCTGCCGGGCGCGGGCCGGGTCGGCGCGCCAGAAGCGGTCGAAGACGTGCTCGAGGTC
>JBJTJS010000012.1:0-5306 GCA_046096085.1 bacterium | reverse complement strand
GCGGCCGGCCCCGCCCCGGCACGGGCACACGCCCGTGCCCACGCCGAGGGCGACCACGTCGGGCAGTCGGACGTCCACGATGTCCTCCTCGCCGAGGATCGCGTGGGGCACCTCGCGCAAGGCCGGGTCGAGAACATCCGCCGGGACGCCGGACAGGTCCCCCTGGCCGACGAGGGCGCGGGCGGCGTCGGCCACCGCCTCGGTCGCCCGGGCCCCGTGCACGAGGGTGGTGAGCTCCTCCGCGAGGGCCCGCTGCCCCGCGCGCAGGTGCGGCTCGGCCGCGGTCGACGCCTCCAGCCTCACGATGTCCTCGCGGCCGCGCATGCTGTAGAACCGGAGATAGGCCGGGATGTCCCGGTCGTCGGCGTTCAGCCAGAACTGGAAGAAGGCGTAGGGGCTCGTCATCGCCGGATCGAGCCACACGGTGCCGGACTCGGTCTTGCCGAACTTCGTGCCGTCGGCCTTGGTCACCAGGGGCGTGGTGAGCGCGTGCACATGGGCCGCTTCGACGCGGCGGATGAGGTCCACTCCCGCGGTGATGTTGCCCCACTGGTCCGATCCGCCCATCTGCAGCCGGCAGCCGTGGGCGCGGAAGAGCTGCAGGTAGTCGAATGACTGCAGGACCTGGTAGCTGAACTCGGTGAAGGAGATTCCCTCACCGGCCAGGCGCGCAGCGACCGCCTCGCGATCCAGCATCCTGTTGACGCTGAAGTGCTTGCCGATGTCGCGGAGGAACTCGATGACGTCGACGCCCTGGGTCCAGTCGTAGTTGTTCACCATCCAGGCGGCGGCGGGGCCGTCGAAGTCGAAGAACCGCTCCAGCTCGCGGCGCAGCCGGGATCCCCACTCCTCGACGACGTCCACGGGATTGAGGGTTCGCTCCCCCGTCATCTTGGGATCGCCGATGAGCCCGGTGGCCCCCCCGACGAGTGCCAGCGGGCGATGGCCGTGCGCCTGGAAGCGCCGCATCGTCTGGATCTGCAGCAGGTTGCCCAGGTGCAGGCTCGGGGCCGTGGGATCGAAGCCGATGTAGTACGTGATCGGACCCTCGTCGAGCTCGCGCGACAACGCGTCGATGTCGGTGCTCTGGGCGATGAGGCCGCGCCAGGCGAGGTCCTCGAGCAGGGGGTTCACGAGGCGCCATCCTCGCAAACGCGTCCCGGGGCCGAGCGGGCGCGGTGACGAAGGGGCGGCGCGGGGCGGTAGGGACTGACGCTCGGATGGTCGGCGGCATAGCGCCATGGCGTCGGCGCCCCCTCCCCCGAGACGCCCGTCCTCGGGGTCACCGCGTGCACGGCGAGCGGACGGCGGGCCACCTCGAGGCGGACCGGCGACCCGGGATCGAAGAGCTGCAGGCCGTTGGCTGCCGCGGTGAGGCCGAGGGAGGCCGCGAGCCGCGCCGGCCCACGGGCCAGGTCGCGGTCGGACCGGGCGGAGGGCCGCCGGTCCCGAGCTGCCTCGAGGCCCGCGACGACCTCCCCGGCGCGCAGGAGCACGGCGGCGGCCGAGCCCTCCCTCCCGACGACGACGTTGGAGCACCAGTGCATGCCGTAGGTGAAGTACACGTAGAGGTCGCCGGCCGGGCCGAACATCACCGCGTTCCGCGGAGTCCGGCCTCGATAGGCGTGCGAGCCCGGGTCCTCGCCCTCTCCGCCGTAGGCCTCGACCTCCGTGATGCGCACGGCGACACGGGCGCCGCCCAGGTCCGAGACGAGCATCGAGCCGAGCAGTCGCGGGGCGGCGACCGGCGCCGCCGACCGCATCCAGCCCGGGACGCCCGCCACGCCACGGGTCATGATGCGGATCCCGTCGGGGGCCGCCCGCGATCCGGGTCGGCACCCTCGCGTCGCGACCCGCGCCCCGGGCGGGTGAGGGCCATGACGAGGAGGGCTCCCCCGATCCCCGCCGCGGTTCCGAGCGCGTTGGCGAGAACGTCTCCCCACTGCATCGAGCGCAGGCCTGTGGCGCCCTGCACGACCTCGAGCACGCAGCCGTACGCCACGACGGCCGCGAAGGTCACCCCGGGCCGCGGCACCCGCTGCGACGCGACGGCGCAGGCGCCCAGCACCGCGTACGCCAGAGCGTGACCGACCCAGGCGCGGAACTCCCCGAGCTCGGCGATCTCGACGCCCGGCGTGCCCCGCGGCGGCAGGAGCGAGACGACTCCGATGGCCGCGGCCGCGGCCCATGCCGCGACGAGTGCCGCGGCCCGCCACGCCGGGCGGGGCGCATGAGCCCCGGCTCGCCGCGGTGGCCCGTCAGGCTCGCTCACTCGCCCACGCGGCGTCCGCCTCCACCATGGCGGTCGCGGCCGCGAGCTGCTCGCGCACCCGCTCGGGCGCGGTGCCCCCGAAGGCCGCCCTCGACGCCACCGACCCCTCGACTGACAGCACGTCGCGCACCTCGGGGGTGAGGCTCGGCGAGACCGCCGCGAGGTCGTCGTCGTCGAGGTCCCACAGTTCCACGCCGCGCTCCTCCGCCACGCGCACGCACGCGCCCGCGATGTCATGCGCATCGCGGAAGGGGACCCCTTGGCGTACCAGCCACTCGGCGATGTCCGTCGCGAGTGCGAATCCCTCGGGTGCCGACTGGCCCATGCGTACGGCGTCGAAGCGCAGCGTGGCCACCATGCCCGTCACGGCGGGGAGCACGAGAAGCAGCTGCTCCACCGCGTCGAAGACCGGCTCCTTGTCCTCCTGGAGGTCGCGGTTGTAGGCGAAGGGCATGCCCTTGAGGGTCGCCAGGAGCCCGGCCAGGTCTCCGATGAGGCGCCCCGACTTCCCGCGGACGAGTTCGGCGACGTCGGGGTTCTTCTTCTGCGGCATGATCGACGACCCGGTGGACCAGGCGTCGTCGAGGGACGCCCATCCGAACTCCCGCGAGGTCCACAGCACGACCTCCTCTCCCAGCCGGGACAGGTGCACGCCGGTCATCGCGGCAGCGAAGAGGAACTCCGCCACCCAGTCGCGGTCGCTCACGGCGTCGATCGAGTTGGCGAGGGCACCGCGGAACCCGAGTTCCTCGGCGACCGCCACGGGATCGAGGCCGAGGGACGAACCGGCGAGGGCACCGGCCCCGAGCGGCGACAGCGCCGCCCTGCGGTCCCAGTCGCGCAGCCGGTCCACGTCGCGCGCAAGCGCGTGGACGTGCTTGGCAAGCTCGTGGCCGAAGGACACCGGCTGCGCGTGCTGCAGGTGGGTGAAGCCGGGCGCGTACGTCGTCACGTGGGCGGCGGCCTGGTCGAGGAGGGCCCGCTGCAGCAGCGTGATCTCGTGCGCGATCGCGCGCGCCTGGTCTCGGAGGTAGAGCCTGAAGTCGGTCGCAACCTGGTCATTGCGGCTGCGTCCTGCCCTGAGCCTGCCCCCGGTCGGCCCCAGGCGCTCCAGCAGTCCCCGCTCGATCGCCGTGTGGACGTCCTCATCCTCGGGCAGCGCCGCGAAGACGCCCGTCGCGATATCGCGGGAGAGCCCGTCGAGACCCTCGAGGACGCGCGCCAACTCCTCGTCATCGAGCAGTCCGGCGCGGTTCAGCACGCGGGCATGGGCCGCGGTCTGCCGGATGTCGTAGGGCGCGAGCCGCCAGTCGAAATGCGCTGATGCGCTCAGCGCTGCCATGGCCGGGGCGGGGCCGGCGCTGAAGCGTCCGCCCCACAGGCGGGTGGTCTCCTCGTCGCTCATCGCGCGGCCCCGCGCGATGCGTCGGCGGTCAGCGGCCCGCGTCCGGACGCCATGGCCATGAGCTCGGCGGCCAGCACCCGGCCGCCCTGCGCATCGCGGGAGACGATGAGGACGGTGTCGTCACCCGCCACGGTGCCGAGCACGGCATCCCAGCGGGCACGGTCGATCGCCGACGCGACGTAGGACGCGCCGCCGGGCGGGGTCCGCGCCACGACGATGTTCCCGGAGTGGTCCACGGAGACCACCATGTCATGCACCGTGCGCGCCAAGCGGGCCATCTCCGGCCGGGCGTGGCCGGCTTCGGCGTGCCCCGCGTCATCGCCGTCGGGCAGGACGTAGACCGACAGCCCCGAAGCGTCGGGGACCTTGGCCGCCCTGAGGTCCAGCAGGTCCCGCGACACGGTGGCCTGGGTGACGAGGTATCCCTCCTCCGCGAGGATCGCGCGAAGCTCCCCCTGCGAGTGGATGCTCCTCGCGGCGAGGAGTTCCGCAATGCGGGTCCGCCGCGCGGCCTGCGTGCGCGGGGACGTCATGCCGCCCCCATCGCCCGGGGCCATCGTCCGGCCACCCAGTCCAGGTCCGCCTCGGTCAGCACGAGCGGGGGCGCGAGCCGCACGACGTCGGGCGCGACGGCGTTGACGATCATCCCGTGGGCCCGAGCGGCCGCCTCGACCGCGCCGGCGATGGGGGCATCGAGCACGATGCCGAGAAGGAGCCCGCGACCGCGCACCTCGACCACCCGGGGATCCGCGGAGGCGATGGCGCGCAGGCGTTCGCCGACGATGCGCGCACGCGACACGAGCCCATCCCGCTCGATGACCGTGAGGACGGCCAGGGCCGCCGCACAGCTCACGGGGTTCCCGCCGAAGGTGGACCCGTGGCTGCCGGGTCCGAGTAGCGCGGCTGCCGCGCCGAACGCGAGGCACGCGCCGATCGGCAGTCCGCCGCCGAGCCCCTTCGCCAGCGTCACGACATCGGGGTGCACGCCCTCCTCCTGATGCGCGAACCAGTGTCCTGTGCGCCCGAGCCCGGTCTGGACCTCGTCGAGAACCAGCAGCGCGCCGACACGGTCGCAGGCCTCCCGAGCGCGGGCGAGGTAGCCCGGCGGAGGGGGCACGACGCCGCCCTCGCCCTGGATGGGCTCGAGGAAGACCGCTGCGGTGTGCGAGTCGACCGACGCCGCGAGGGCGGCGGCGTCGCCGTACGGCACCACCGCGACCTCGCCGGGCAGGGGACGGAAGGGATCCTGCTTCGGTGGCTGCGCCGTGAGCGCGAGGGCACCCATCGTGCGGCCATGGAACGAACGCTCTGCGACGACGACGCGGGGGCGTCCCGTGCGGCGCGACAGCTTGAACGCCGCCTCATTGGCCTCGGCACCGGAGTTGCAGAAGAACGCGCGCCCGCCGCGCCCGCCGTCGGGATCGAGAAGGGCGAGGAGACGCTCCGCCAGCTCCACGGAAGGTGGGGTGATGGCGAGGTTGCTGGTGTGGCCCACCGTGCGCATCTGGTCGGCCACGGCCTCGATCAGGTCGGGGTGCGCGTGGCCCAGGGCGTTGACCGCGATCCCGGCGAGCAGGTCGACGTACTCCCGCCCGGCCGCATCCCCGACGCGAGCGCCCTCCCCCCGCA
>JBJTJS010000011.1:0-5810 GCA_046096085.1 bacterium | reverse complement strand
CTACGTGCAACAGCCGCTTGAGACCGCGGTGTCATCCGAGTTGAGACTCGCAACAAACATGTCGCTCGCACCGTTCGAAGTCAACACGGTGGAGTCGTCGCCTGGTCCTGTCGGGACCGTAAGGCTTCCCTCGAAGTACCCGGTCAGCAGGGTCCGGCCCGTCTGCGGGGCTTGCACGGACGTGAGGTAGTTGTTCCCGCTGGTGCCTGCAATCGACTGAACCCACGCGATATAGGAGTCGTCCCTGTTGAGAGCGGCGACGAAATACTTGGATGTGCCAAAGGTTGTCGTGAGGGCAATCGAGCTGTCCGATGTGGTGGGAAATGACATCGTCCCACTGACGCCGCCCGCGATGATGGGGGTGTCGCCGCCGGCGACGGTGACCTCGGAGTTGCCGCCGCCCAAGCGGACGTGCAGCGGTTGGACCCATTCGAATCCCGTGTCGTCTCTCGCCATCTGTGCGACGAAGACACTCGTGCCTCCTGGAGCCGAAACGCTGATCTGGCCAGACGAGGTGGGGAAGGAGGCGGAACCATCGAAGTTGCCGACCAGCATCAATTCACCATGCGGTCGCAGGGCTGCCGACTGCACTCGGACGTTGCCGGCACCGGTGACGTGAGTCACCCATGCGAAGTAGCTCTGTCCGGGAGGCACTGCCCCAACGAAGCTACTAAAGCGAGATGCCGTCCCCGGGAGGGCAATCGAGTCATCCGAGTTCGGACCCACTGGGAAGTAGGTGGCTCCGGCCCCAAAGAGCGTGCCCGCGACGAGGATGGTGTCGTCGTCGATGGTTGGCGTGTTATGCCCCATGGTCAGGATTGACGTCGGATAGTTGCCCGATCCGGTGATTTCTGTCAGCCAGATGAAGCGCGTGGCCTCAGAGTTGAGACCGCCCACGAAGAGGGATGTTCCTGTGGGCACGGTCACCTGAATCGAGTCATCGGCATTCGGACCGGTCGGGAAACTGGCCGTGCCTCCGAATGCACCGATCACCACGGGCATACCTTCTCCTTACAATGTCGCGCTGGAGAAGGACACGTAGCTGTCGCTGTAGACGGCCTCCGCTGAATGCCAACGGGGCTGGTAGGGCTGCGATTCCGCCGCCCGAGCCTCAAGTCCGACAAGCGTCACGGCCAAGGAGCCGATCAGGAGATGGGCGAACGGTCGCGTACGTCGCATTTGGGGTCAGCTCCTACCTTGCGCGGATCCAGGCAGGCAGCCCACCCGCGTGCCACCGTTGGGTTGACGCGACGTCAATACGTCGACTGAGCCCAATCGGGCCATCCCCCTGGCCATGTGTGCATCTAACCCAAGATCGATGGTTCACGGGCGATAACGCACCCTCAATCCAGCAGCTCATCGGATCGTCACCGTGTTCGACCGCACCGATCCGTCCGGGGTCTGCATGTAGACCGAGGCCTCCCTGCCCGTCCGCCGACTCCATGCGAAGGTTCCATCCATGCCCACCAGCACCTGGGAGCTGCCCTGGGAGTACGCCGACTGACCGCCCAATCGCACCCACGGCCGCAGGATCGCACCCATCCCCATCCCGGTCGTCGAGCCTGACACGGTGATCCGCTTGCCCTCCCGGCCACCGGTGATGGTGATCGACGGGCGCGCAGCGGCCAATGGCGTCACCGCGTTGGACGGTCCAGACGCAGCCGACCAGCCCGCCCCATTCAGCGCCTGGACGGTGAAGGTGTACGCCGTGCCATTCGTCAGGCCTGCCACCATGCACGACAGCGATGAAGTCAGACATGTCCGCCCACCCGGAGATGACGTCGCCAGGTAATGGCTCACCGGGAAAGACCCCGAAGACGCCGGAGCAGCCCACGAGACCGCAGCCGAGCCGTCCCCCGGCACCGCCACCACATCGAGGGGCTCCGAGGAAGGCACCGGGGGCGGCGGCGGAATGTAGGTGAAGCCTCCAGCCAGCAGCGCCGACGAAGACCCCACTGTCACTGACACGTCCGCCGGGCCCTCCGCCCTTGCTGGAGTGGTCGCCGTGAGTGTCGTTGGGTTGACGACCGCGACATTGAGCAGCGGAGTCCCGCCGATCGTCGCCGTCGTCAGCCCTGCAGCGAAGCCGGTGCCCGTGATCGTGATGGCGGTCCCCCCCGCTGTCGGCCCGGAGCCCGGCGACACGCTCGTCACCGTCGGCGGCACGGCCGCTACCGCCAGCTCGCCCGAGCCGTTGAGGGCGAAGTAGGCACCCCACTCGGTGGCCGCCACCCCCACCGGGTTCGGGCCGATCGTGAAGACATAGGAGTCGTCCAGGTCGGTCACATTGAGCGCGATCGACCGGTTGGTGTTGGAGTCTGTCGCGAGGTAGATCGTGGACCCGTCCGGTGAGAGACTGATCTCCCGGATTTCAGCAAAGGGTCCGTCCAGCGGGATGAGAGTGCGCGTCGACAGATCAGCGGATGCCACCACGAGGCCACTCTGCACTTGGCCCCCCACATAGACAGTGTCGTCCGTGGGGTGCACCGCGACCGCCAGCGGCGACACACCGGATCCGATTCCGGCAAGCGACACGGTCGACACGCTCTGACCGCCGGGCGCGACTATACTGACGCTTTTGCCGTTGTAATTGGCGGTGTAGATCGTGTCGTCGACAGGATTCACCGCCACGTCGTAGGGGTCATCGCCCACGCGCACCGTGATCGAGTCGCCGAGATTGCGCCCCTTAAGGATGCTCAGGCTGTCATCGAGCGGGAAGGTCACATAGACCGTGTCATCCGTGGGGTGGCTGTGCACCCCACGCGGCTGCCGGGAGACCGGCACCTGCCGAGCGAGCGTCAGCGAGGGCGTGAAGGCGAGCAGCTTCCCGGGGGTGTGGCGATCCGTGACATAGATCGTGTCGTCGTCCGGATCCACGGCCACTGATCCGGGTTGTACGCCGGCCGCCGCACTAGTGGTGACGGTCAGCGTGGGGTTGGCAGCCGTGATCGTGCCCGGGCTGGTCGAGACGATGTACGCCGTGTCATCCGTGAGGTCGACTGCGACGTTCTGGGGGGTCCCGGTGACAACGACCTCGTTGACCAGTGCCGGGGATGCCGCAGGGAAGGACGCCATCGCGATCCCGCCTGAGGTGACGAGGGTGATCAGAGCGACTGGGAGGAGCAGGCGTCTCACCACCGGGCGATTTAATCACATTCGGATCTGGCTAGTGAGGCCCGGCGCTCAACCCGCCTGCTCCTTCGCCAGCGCGATGTCATTGAGCAGCGTCTCCACGAGCGCCGGATCAGCCGACCCCTCGGGATAGAGCGCTTGCACCCGCTTGGCCTCCTCCGCCGCAGCCTCCGCGCCAGCCACATCTCCGGTGCCCAGCAGGTATCGAGCACGAGGTGACCTACTCGCTCAGCGGGTCCGGCTCCTCGGGGCCGGGAGCGTACTCGCAACTGGGAGTCATCTCTGGCCGCGCCGGCAGCGCCGGGCGCGGCCTCATTCAACGACCCTTCACCCTGGGCCCCACCGCCTTCGACAAGTTCGTCAAACTCCGCGTGCAGGCACGCTGGGCTCTCGACTCTCACTGGCAGAGACGATACGGCAAGGGTTTCAACGACAGTGTCCTGGCGCTGGGATACGTGGTTGCCCGTTCCAGCGCCTCCCGGGCCATCGATCAGCCGTGGCAGGTCTATACGAGCAACGCTGGCGCCCGCGTGGCGAATCTCTCGCTGACATGGCGAGATGACGGCGGCCTGCGAGCTACCTGTGATGCTCCTTCGAGCGGCAACCCGAATTCCATCAACATGCGCGGTTATGAGGTCTGCTTTTACAGCGTGCTGCGCTACGTCTACGACGGCGACTACCCCACCCTGTCCCATCATCGATGCTGGATCACGGCGACGGATCAGAGAGTGCTGACACCCAGCCTCGAGGACTGGTGCCCATCCTGGAGTCAGGCCGCCCTCCTGGGGTGCGACAAGTCTGCTCGCTACATGTTCGTGCAGGTGCGGCCCTGGGTCGGGTCGGTCAAGGCGCAGTCGGTGTTCCCCACCAGCGTGTGGACCGACTGGAATCGCAACACCTTCGCCTACGCGAGGCCACAGTGACGCGCGCGGGATGGTCCTCGATGGGGTCCCTCGCCGTGCTCGCGCTGGCTGCGGCCCTGCTCAACTCCGGTCCAGCCACGGCCGCCGATGCCCCCTCGGTGGGCGAGTGCCTGAACTTCGCTGACATGGAGTCGCTGGACGCACCCGGCACGTCCGTGGACTGCTCCGCACAGCACAACGCCGAGGTCTTCGCCGTTGCGGTGGCGCCTGATGCCCTCGGCCCTCCATCGCAGGCATTCCTCCCGGACCAGAAGCGGTCCGAACTCTGCACCCCGCCGGGTCGACGGCCCGGACCTTTGGGAATACGACGAGTCGACAACGAGGCCTCCAAAGTAGGTCTCGTTGCGACGATCGCTGGAAACCACCGCGTCGGAACTGTTCAGTTTTCAAGCGTCGTCGACATCGCCATCACGGCAGAGTCGCCGCCCGTGAGCAGGCGGACAGGGGGAACTCTCCGGATGCTCCCACGTAGAGGGAATCCTCATCAGTGCCGACAGCAAACTGGTCCAGTGTTCAGCAAGCGACGACGCTGGCGAACAGGGCGGTAATAGGCCAACCAGATCGAACATCCACCTACAGCGGCCACAACCCATGCGGCGCCCCTGGTTGGCTCCGGGCCCCTTGGAGTTCAGCCGGAAACCACGGACGCCCTCCCCGCGAGTGAAGGCCGCTCGTAGGACGCTTCCACCACAAGGAATTCCCTGCGCCCGGGGATGCAGCAAGTGGAGCAGCCATGAGCGTTACTCATTCGGGGGGCAACGAGGGGCTCCCGAAAGGGCGCAGATTCGGCACACCAGGTCACACACGAGGAGAAAGTCATGTTCATCAAGGGTTGCCTGAGTTTCGCAGGGTCCGCTTGCCTACTGACAGGTGGATTCACTGCAACGGCCATGGGGGCCGAGGGGCCCGGCCTACCGTCGACTCTGATGGAAGCTGAACCGAACTTCAGGCTGGGCCAAAGCCCCTCCAAGAGTTCCGCTGCCATGAATCGGAAGACCATTCCTTGCCACAAGGCCAAGATTGGCGCCGTACTTGGCGTCAAATTGAGATACTCCGGACCCGGGGTGGTGATTTCGTGGTCGCGTCCGGGAGTCGACGCCAAGACACGGCTGAACGTGTACCGCATTGAGTTCTATAACTACGCCAGCGGTCTATGGGAGCAGTACGTTCAACTGCCTGCTAGGCGCACTGCATACACGATCACTCCCGACGCTTCACCCTTGCCGCGAAACGCGGCGCTTCAATTGCGGGTTTACGGCGGCGGAGAGACATGGAACGCGAAGACAGAGCGCTGGGAGGGGGCTATCGGCTGCAAGTCGAATGCTCCAACGTCCTACAAGATCAGTTACCCAGACGGGACCACTCGAATCACCCCAGAGACTCCGGATGAGGCCCTGGACAAGTGTGTCAATCCCGCGAACCAGGACCTCACAGTCACAGTCGGCGTCAAAGGCACCGAGGGGTACTACAAGTTGCTCATCGTCCTCGAGGACATTGTTGACTCTCGCGACGCTCGACCTCGGCCGTTCGTGGTGCCTGCTCTAGCGGTGCTTGGCGCCGTGCTGGGGATCAAGGAAGGGGCCGAAGCGGTAAACGATATGAATCAGGGGCGGGTCCAGTACGTCGATTGCGTTAATGCCATTAAGGGTTAACTCCAAGCGTGTCTTTGCTCTTGCAGTTGCCGGCTCCACGAACTCCCGCCGCCTGCGCACGAGGCGGGCGGGGGCTCGTGGAGCTGATGACGCTCGTTGAAAG
>JBJTJS010000010.1:0-4786 GCA_046096085.1 bacterium | reverse complement strand
GATCGGCCTGGCGCGTCGACCAGGTCGGCACCGACGCCCGGCCGATCCTCGCGGCGGCACGCCGCGCGCGGGAGGCGGGCGCCCAGGTGGTGATCGTGAACGTGCACTGGGGCGAGGAGCTGCGCCGCGAGCCGACGGCCGACCAGGTCGCCCTGGCCCGGGCGCTCGGCCGCTCGCCCCTGATCACCGCCGTGGTCGGCCAGCACGCGCACGTGGTGCAGCCGATCCGCTGGGCGGGCCGGACGCTCGTCCTCTACGGCGAGGGCAACCTCCTGTCGGGCCAGGCGGAGGCGAAGGAGTTCGGGCTGCCGGCGGAGACGCAGGACGGCCTGATCGGGCTGCTCCGGATCCGGGTGCCCGCGCAGGGGCGGGCGACGCTCCAGCGGATCGACTACGCCCCCGTCTACGTCGACCACGCCGACTACGTGATCGTGCCCGTCGGCGTCGACCGCTCGCTGCCCGAGTACGCGGCCTCGTGGGCCCGCACCGTGGGGGCGCTGGGGCGGGGGCCGCGCTACGGGCCGTGGGGGCGCGTCACGCCGTAGGCGCTACGGCGCGACCCGCGCGGCCGCGATCACGTTGACGCTCACGTTGGTGACCGTGATCTGGGGGTCCCCGTTGCCCTGCCGGCACTCGATGCCCACGTCGTAGGCGTTGGCGGCGGACACGTTGTCTGCGGCGATCACGATCACCTGGTCATAGGTGTCCAAGATCGAGGATCCCGTTGCCGGCACCGTCGAGTAGGCCTCGTTGCCAATTCCCGTCAGTGCGCCCCCGTAGGGACCCAGCGCCGCGTAGCAGGTCATGCGCGCTGGGCTGGCGTTGGCTCCGAACGCCCGCTTGATCAGCACCATGGCCTGCACCTGGACCTGGCGCGGGCCCGCGACAACCAGCGGATCAACGTGATTCGACAGGCGCATGACCAGTGACGGCCCGCCGTTCGTGTTCAAGGGCACCTGTGTGCCGCTCACGGCGAAGGAGGCCTCACTCGGCCCCTGCGGTCCCTGAGCGCCGGGCGTCCCAGGAGCGCCCACGGCCCCCTCGGGACCGGCCGGCCCCGCCGGTCCCTGCGGTCCCGTTGCCCCTTGCGGCCCCGTCAGCAGCGTGCCCTTCCGGAAGTCGGCCGCCGTCAGCGAGCCGTTCCGCACCTTCGCCCCCGTCACGGCGTTCGGGGCGATCTTCGCCGACGTGACGGACCGGTTGGCCAACATCTTGGTGGTCACGAGCGTCGTCGCCGCGCCGGCGACGCCGCCCAGGGCGATGAAGAGCGCGATCAGCGCGACCAGCATGGCGGGAGAGGGCCAGCGCGTGGGTGGAACGCTACTCCGCAGCGCATCGGCCGTGCGACTCCGACGACCGACCGCCGTCCGTCACCGGCCGTGGGGCACGCGATCGATGGCGCGTGTCGCGCCACGGTGAGAACCCCGCCAATGGCATGCTGATTATCGCATCTGATAACATCTGCACGATGCCCGACGCGCCATCCCCTCGAGCCCTGACCGGCCTGCTCGCCGCTGTCCTCGCCTCTGCGGCCGACCTGCAGCGCGTCGTGCCCGACGCCGTGCTCGTCGGGGGTGCGGCCGCCGCGCTGCACGCGGGCCACCGCGACTCGTTCGACCACGACCACGTCCTGCCCGATCTGGTCGAGCGCTACGCGCAGGTGCTGGAGGCCGTGGAGGCGACGGACGGCTGGGCGACCTCCGTGCGCGCGTCGCGCCCGCCCCTGACCATCATGGGCTCCCTCGGCGGGATCGAGGCGGGGCTCCGCCAGCTTCGCCGCACCCGCCCGCTCGAGACGTGCGAGGTGGTGCTCGACGAGGACCACGTCGTCGTGGCGCCGACGGCCGAGGAGGCGCTGCGGGTGAAGGCCTACCTGGTCGTGCAGCGCAACGCGGTGCGCGACTACCTCGACGTCGTCGCCCTCGCCGATCACCTCGGCCGGGACGCGGCGCTCGCCGTGCTCAGCCGGATCGACGACTACTACCGGGACCGCTCCGACGAGGAGGGCTCCGTGCTGACCGCGCTCGTCCTGCGCCTCGCCCAGCCCGATCCGCGCGACGCCGAGGTTACGCGCGAGCTCCCCCGCTACAAGGGCCTCGATCCGCGCTGGCACGCCTGGGCCGACGTCGTGCGGGCCTGCGAGGACCTCGCCCTCGGGCTGGCCGGGGCCGACGCATGACCGTCGCCTTCCGCAACGTCGACGCCTCGCCGTCCGATCCCGTCGCCACATGGCCCTACGAGGGTCTCGTGATCTGCATCGAGCGCGGACTCGTCGCCGACTGGCGGCCCGTGATCGCCGAGCTCCGGTGCGACCCATGGGGGTGGACGGCCCGTCGCGTCGAGTCCTACCTCGGCTACGCGGAGCCCTCGGCGACCACGCGCCTGTTCGCGCTCGTCATCGAGCGGGCACGGGCCGTCGCCGAGGCCGGCGAGCGGGCCGAGGTCGCGGCGCGGGTGCGCGCCGCCATTGCCGCGTCGGGGATGACCGCCGCGGCGTTCGCGGACGCCATCGGCACGTCGCCGTCCAGGCTCAGCACCTACGCGAGCGGGCGCGTCGTGCCGTCGGCGGCCCTGCTCGTGCGGATGGAGCGGCGTGCGGTGGGCACCTGACGGCCGTCGTCAGGTCGAGATCAACGTGATCGCCGTCGCCGCGCCGGTCCAGCCGAAGCTCTGCAGCGAGCCGGCGACCGCCCCGGGCGAGTAGCTCCCCGCGCCTGACCGCCGGCGTGCGCCGGATGGGGGTCCTGCGTGCGCGCCGGCCGCATCGCCGGCGTGGGCCCCGCCTGCGATGGCCGCTGGTCGCCGTCGGGCCCAGGATCAGATGAGCCTGGTCAGGCTTCCGGTCTTGATGGCGGTGAAGGTGACGTCGGCGTCATTTGGCACGGTATCGGACCATCCGGTTTCGGTGACGGCGAGGTTGAGCGTGGTGTCGACGCCGGAGTTCAGGGTGGTGAACACCGGCACGACCACGGTGGAGCACCCCGAACCGGCGTTACCCGTGACGGCGAAGGTGGCCAAGTCCGTGCCGGTGGAGTCACGGCGGATCTTCCCCGTCGCCGCGTTGACGGTGCCCGAGGCGCAGCTCCCGTTGACGCGGAAGACCGCGATGAGGAGCCACGCCCCAGCGGGAACCGTCACCGTCCCCAACTCGAACGTGCTGAAGCCCTGACTCGACATCGATTTCTGGATGATGTCGCTGGGCCCCGCAGCGCCGGTGGACCCGGTGGGTCCGACGAGACTCTCACCGGCGGGCCACACGCCCGAGGCCTTGGGCCCGAAGAGGGTGTCCGTCGCGGTGTTGATGTAGAAGTCGCCGTTGGCGCCCGTGCCGCTTGTCGGGTTCGACGCACCGCTCAGGATCGTCCTCCCGGCCGCGCCCGTCGCCCCGGTCGCCCCGTCAGCACCGGCCAGGCCGGTAGCGCCCGTCGGCCCCGCCGGGCCGGCATCGCCCTGAGCGCCTTGCGGGCCGGCGGCACCCTGCTCGCCCTGGGGGCCACGAGGGCCGGTGTCGCCCTTCGGCCCGGCCGCACCCCGCTCGGCTCGGACGTTCGACGCGAGATCCTTCGACTAAATCGACCCATCCTCGATCTTCGCCGAGTTGATCGAGTTCTGAGCGATCTTCCCGCGAGTCACCGCGTTGTCCGCGATCATCTTCGTGGTGATCATCGTGGTTGCCGCTCCAGCAACGCCGCCGAGTGCGACGAAGAGCGCGATCACGGCGACCACCATTGCGGGCGAAGGCAACTTCATAGCGGCAACATTAACCCGTCAGCCGACAATCGAGGGAGTGTCGGAACACTCGTCCGGTTAGACGCGAATCGTCTCGTCCGCCATGGAGGCAGTGTACGGCCGGGTTGCGACCCGGCGCGAGGCTGCGAGCGATCGTCTCTTGCGCGGAAGGCCGGGCGGCGAGCTCGTGAAGACCGCGCCGCTCGGCGCCCAGTGGCGGGTCAGCGGTAGGCCGCGATCAGGTTCACGACCTGCGCGGGGTTCGCCAGCACCGCTGCCGGATACACAGCCGGGTACTGGAACTGGTTGCTCGGGATCGGACTCTGCAGAGCGGGCCGAGGTCGCGGCGCGGGTGCGCGCCGCCATCGCGGCATCGGGCATGACCGCCGCGGCGTTAGCCGACGCCATCGGCACGTCGCCGTCCAGGCTCAGCACCTACGCGAGCGGGCGGGTCGTGCCGTCGGCGGCGCTGCTCGTGCGGATGGAGCGGCGCGGGCAGCCCGACCGGTGGTGAGGAACCCGGCCGGCTGGCCGGTGTGCAGGCTCAGCGGCCCGGGCGCACCGTGACGACCCGCTTGGCGCTCGACCGCTGGTCGTCCTGGCCGATCGCCTCGACCGTCACGAGCCAGCGGCCGGGGCGCACGTTGCGGCCGTTGACGCGGGCGTTGAGGTGCACGCGGTTGGTGCCGGTGTCGGCGCCGGCGCGGCCGGCGGGGATCGTGTAGACGTAGCGCAGCTTGGAGTTCTTGCCGTGCGTGAACGTCATGCGCACACGGGCACTGCGCGACAGCTGGTAGCGGACGATGGCGCCCTGACCGGGGAGGACCGTCGCGCGCGAGGTCGTGAGGCCCGAGATGACGAGCGGTGCGGGAACGTCGGGGTTCGTCGTCGGGCTGGGCGGGTTCGGCCCGGGGACCGGGGTCACGATCGGGACCTCGGGCGTCGGGGCCGGCGTCGGCGTGGGCTCCGGCGTGGGCGGCGTCGGCTCGGGCTCGGGGTCCGGGACCTTCGCGAAGACCGCGGTCGCGACCAGCGCCTGGTCGACGGTCAGCGAGCA
>JBJTJS010000009.1:0-22913 GCA_046096085.1 bacterium | reverse complement strand
CAAGTGGCCCGTCAGCGCCGGCTTCATCTGGCGCGCGGGCTTCATCGTCATGGCCCTCATCTTCATCTTCCTGCTCATCCAGTTCGTCATCGAGGATGGCGGCGCCGTCATCTTCACCGTCTTGATGTCGTGGTTCTTCGCCATGGCCATGGCGCCGGCGGTCGACCGGCTCAGCCAGCGGATGAGCAGGGCTCTTGCCACCCTGGTGGTCATGGGGGCGATCGCCCTCGTCCTCGTGATCTTCATCGTGGCCTTCGGCGCCTTGCTCGTCGACCAGGTCATCGAGATCATCGAGAGCCTGCCCACGATCGCCGAAGAGGGACTGGCCTGGTTCAACGAGACCTTCCAGACCGCCTACTCGGCCCAGGAGCTCCTCGCGCAGGTCAACCTGGACCAGGCCGCGCTGCAGCGCATCGCCGGAGAGGTGGCCCTGGGCATCTTCGGCATCGCGGCCTCGGTCCTCGGCACGGTGTTCGGCCTGTTCACCTTCGCGCTCATCTCGTTCTACCTCTCCGCCGACGGCCCCCGGCTGCGCCGCTACCTCGCCTCCCTCCTCCCCGCGCGCAGCCAGGAGGTCTTCCTCAACGTCTGGACCATCACGGCGGACAAGACCGGGCGCTACGTCGCCGCCCGCGTGGTCCTCGCGGCGATCAACTCCATCTGCAGCGGCATCGTGTTCGCCATCATCGGCCTGCCCTACTGGCTGCCCCTGGCGATCTGGACCGGCGTCGTCGCGCAGTTCGTCCCGACGATCGGCACCTACATCTCGATCATCCTGCCCGTCATCGTCGGGCTGCTGAGCGGGAACCCATGGCTGGGCCTCATCGTGCTGGTCTACGCGCTCATCTACCAGCAGATCGAGAACCTCACCATCGAGCCGAAGATCAGCGCCAAGGCCGTCGACGTGCACCCCGCCTTTGCCTTCGTCGCGGTCCTCCTCGGGGCGGCGCTCTTCGGAGTCTCCGGCGCGCTGCTCGCGATCCCGGTCAGCGCGATGATCCTGTCGCTCACCGACATCTACGTGAAGCGCCACACGCTCCTCGAAGACGAGGCCCTGCCGCCCCCTGAGGCGGTATCCGGGTAGACCGGCTAGCCGGTCCCCACGATCGCGTCGATGCGCCGGGCCAGGGCAACGTCGAGATCGGTGATGCGGCTGCCCGCCGAGTGAGTGCACAGCGCCAGGCGCAGGGTGCGCCAGCGGATGTCGATATCGGGATGGTGGTCCATCTCCTCCGCGGCGGCCGCGATCCCCACCACCCAGTCGATGGCCTCGGGGAACGTCGGCGCCTGAGCCTCGCGCACCAAGGCACCCCCCTCGACGCGCCACTGCGGCAGCTCGCTGCCGAGTGCGTCGAGCTGCTCCGCGTTCAACGGTTCAGCCATGGTCCACTCCCTTCTTCACTGCGAGCATCGACCTTCACCGCGAGCATCGAGGCTCACGGGTCGGCCCTGACATAGCGGGTGAACAGGAAGCCTTCCTGCACCTCCTGGTCGAGCGGCTCGAATCTGCGGTCGCCGGCCAGCGGCGACAGGGTGAGGTCCCACTCGTCCACGGCACCGGCCACAGCGAACGACTCCAGCAGGCCGTGGCCCCCCTCGCACGAGATGCGCCGCAACCCCAGGGAATCCAGCCGGGCGACCAGCCATCCCGCGTCCACGGTCGGTCCGTCCGCGACGAGTAGGTCGGCACGGCCCTCCGCCCGGGCGAGCACCTCACGGGGATGCCCGGACACGGTGACCACGAGCGGGGTGACCGCGGAGTCGCGGAACGCAGCCTCCTCCCAGGGCAGGTCCAAGGACGCGCTCACGATCACCAGCCGGGGCGCGGGGAGTTGCCCCGCTGCGACGCGGGCCTCGCGGGTGTCGGCGCGCCCCGTCATCGGCCGGTAGCGCTCCGCCCGGAACGTCGATGCTCCGATGACGACCGCGTCGGCGAATCGCCGGATGCCGAGCAGGACATCGCGGTCGGCGGGGCCCGAGATCGACCCGGACCGCCCGTCGGGGCCGGCGATCCGGCCGTCGAGCGTCATGACCATGACCGCGCGCACCCATCGACCCTCGGGCCAGGGGTACCTGTCGCTGACGTCCGCCATCGCGCTCAGTGTGTCGGAGGGTCGCCGTGGGTGATGCGCGGGCCCTGGTCGTAGTCCGCATGCGAGCGCGGGTCCTCCATCGACTCCAGGTGCGTGTGCACCGTGCCCTCGTGGAGGACGCCGCGGATTGCCTCCTCGACCTCCTCCACGACGTCGTGACCGCGCTGGACGGTCCAGTCCCCCGGCACGAGCACGTGGACCGAGACGAACTGCTGTCGCCCGGCCTCGCGGGTCTGCAGCCCGTGGAACTCCACCTCCCCCGGCGGGTACCTGTGCGCGATGGTGCTGAGCACCTCGACGATGGCGTCCTGCTCCTTCTCGGGGAGCGCGTGGTCCATGAGACCGCGCCCCGCATTGCGCATGAGGACGGCCCCGGTCCACAGGATGTTGATGCCCACGGCGATCGCGACGAGGGAGTCCAGGGGCAGCCACCCGGTCAGGCCCACCAGCAGGACGCCGACGACGACGCCCACCGATGTGTAGACGTCGGTCATGAGATGACGCCCGTCTGCGACGAGCGTGATGGAGCGATGCCGCTTGCCCTGCCGGATCAGGAGCAGCCCCACGAGCCCGTTGATCACGGTGGCGGCGATGGTGATCGCGAGGCCGATGCCCAGCTCCTCCAGCGGCTGCGGGTTCAGAAGGCGCAGGATGGCGGAGTAGAAGATGAGTCCCGCCGCGACGAGGATCATCAGGCCCTCGGCACCGGCCGAGAAGTACTCCGCCTTCCCGTGGCCGTAGTGGTGCGTGCGGTCGGCCGGGCGATGGGCGATGGTGAGGGCGACGAGCGCGACGATGGCGGCAACGAGGTTGACCAGGGACTCCAGGGCGTCGGAGAGGAGGCCGACCGAGCCGGTGACGGCGTACGCCGCGGTCTTCATGGCGATCGTGAGCACCGCGGCCCCCACGGAGAGCCACGCCCACCGGGTCAGGCTCGAAGCCCTCGCATGTGAGTGCGCCACCGCCCCAGGATGTCACCCCGCCCCCTAGGGTGCTGCCATGCAGGCTCTGGCGTACGACGTCACGGGGAGCGGCCCGCCGCTGGTCCTCGTGCACGGACTCGCGTCGAGCCGGCGCTGCTGGGACCTCGTCGTCGACGACCTCGCGCGTGACTTCACGGTGTACGCCGTCGACCTCCCCGGCCACGGCGAGTCATCTCCGGCCCCCGGGCGCGACGTCATGCCCGCGACCGAGATGGCCCAGGCACTCGGGACGTTCCTCGACGAGCAGGGCATCGACCGCGCGCACATGGCAGGGAATTCGCTCGGCGGGTGGACCGTGCTCGAGGCCGCGGCCGACGGGCGGGCGTCGTCCGTCGTGGCGCTGTGCCCCGCGGGCCTGTGGGTGCCCCTCACCGAGCCGCTGTCGACGATCCAGTTCAACCGCCGTGCCGCCACTGCCCTCGAGCGCGCGATCCCCGCGATCATGCGCATCACGCCACTGCGCCGGACGCTCATGCGGACCGGTGTCGAGCGCACGGCGAGCGTCCCGTACGACGTCGCGGTCCAGGCGGCCATCGCGCAGGCGGCGGCGAGCGGCTTCGAGGCCGCCCATGACGGCGCCCTCCACCGGCGATTCGAGCGGGCGGACGACATCCCCGAGGACGTCCCGGTGACCATCGCCTTCGGAGACCGTGACCGCCTTCTCCCGGCCCCCCGCTTCCAGCAGCGCGACCTCGCCCCCGCGCACGCCCGCTGGGACGTCCTGTGGAACTGCGGGCACGCTCCCATGTGGGACGTACCCCGCGTGACGACGGAGATGATCCGGGTCGCCGCGTCCGCGTCGGTGACGACGTGAGCATCCGCGTCTACAGCGGACCGCACGCCGATGGCCGGCGCGCCCCGGTGTCGTGGCAGTGGCTGCCGTGGATGCTCGCGGGCATCACGATCGGCGGGCAGATCGTCTGGCTGCTCGCACCACCCGCGCGCGATGCGCTCACCATCATCACGGTCGTCACCTTCGCACTCGCGAGCCTCACGCACGCCTGGATCAACCGCGGCGCGTGGTGGGCAGCCGGCTACTTCGCGATCGCTGCCGGGATCGGCCTCGCGGTGGAGGCCATCGGCGTCTCCACCGGGCTTCCCTTCGGCCAGTACTCCTACGCCGGCACCCTCGGGCCGTCTCTCCTCGGAGTCCCGGTGCTGGTCCCCCTGGCCTGGGCGATGATGGCCTACCCCTGCCTGCTCGCCGCGCGACGCCTGTCGCGCACCCGCGCCGGCGTGACGATCATCGGCGCCTGGCTGCTGGCCACCTGGGACATCTTCTTGGACCCGCAGATGGTCGCGGAGGGGCACTGGACGTGGGCGAACCCGGACCCGGGCCTGCCCGGGATCCCCGGCATCCCGCTCACGAACTACCTGGGATGGATCCTTACCGCCCTGCTCATGATGTACCTGCTCGACCGCTTGCCTCCGAGGACCGCCCCGGACGGAGTGCCGACCCTGATGCTCGCCTGGGTCTACTTCTCCAACGTCCTCGGCAATGCCGTCTTCTTCGACCGGCCCTGGGTCGCACTCTGGGGCGGGATCCTCATGGGCATCGTCGTGATCCCGTGGGCCTGGGTCACGTGGACCACGCGGCCGTGACCGCACCGTCCGCGCCCGCGGCGCGATCGCACTGGGGACACCGAGCTGCGCGCGCGGTCGCGGGCACCGGGGCCATCACCGCGGCCCTGCTCACCGTGCACACCGCGGTCAACCTGGCGCTCGTGCGACGTCCGCGCGACGAGGCAGGCGAGTGCCCCGAGCGGGTCTCGATCCTCCTACCGGCACGCAACGAGGCCGGGCGCATCACCCCGACGCTGCGCTCCCTGCTCGCCCAGGAGGGCATCGCCGACCTGGAGATCCTCGTCCTCGACGACGGTTCCACGGATGGCACAGGCGACGTGATCCGGCAGGCCGTGGGCACCGACCCCCGGGTCAAGGTGATCGACGGCCCCGACGACGACCCGCCGGACGGGTGGCTGGGCAAGGCCTGGGCGTGCCAGCGGCTGGCCCAGGAGGCCACGGGCAGCGTCCTGGTCTTCGTCGACGCGGACGTGCAACTGGCTCCTCGAGCCGTGGCGTCGACGATCCGGCACATGCGCGATGCCGGGCTCGACCTGCTGTCCCCCTACCCGCACCAGATCGCGGTGACCCCCGCGGAGCGCATCACCCAGCCGCTGGTCACCTGGTCCTGGATGGCGGCACTCCCCGTGCGGATCACCGAGAGCAGCCACTACCCCTCGATGGCCGCGGCCTGCGGGCAGTTCCTCGTCGTCGACGCCCGCGCCTACCGCATCAGCGGCGGCCACTCCGCCGTCGCCGGCATGATCCTCGAGGACGTCGGACTGCTCCGGGCCCTGAAGCGCCACGGCTTCCGCGGCGCTCCGGCCGACGGCAGCGCGGTCGCGGCCTGCCGCATGTACTCCAGCGCCGACGAGATCTTCTTCGGCTACACCAAGTCGGTCTGGTCGGCCTTCGGTCCCTCCGCCGTTGCCTACGGCATGGCTGCAGTCCTCATCGGCTCGTACGTCGCCCCGCCGCTGTTCGCGCTCCTCGGCCCGGGGCGCGCCACCCGGTCCTGGGGCACCGCGGGATACGCCGCCGGCGTGCTCGGCCGATGGCTCGTGGCGCGCCGCACCGGGGAGCGGGTCTGGCCCGACGTCCTCGCCCAGCCGGTGTCCGCGGCGGCATTCGCCGGCCTCATCGTGGAGTCCATGCGGCGGCACCGGGCCGGCCGACTCACCTGGCGCGGCCGGCCCATCCCCTGAGCGCACGCAACCCCCTACGACCTCGACCCATTCGACCTCGACCACGGGAACCATGACACTCGCGATCGCGCTGGCCTACGCCCTCGGGGCGAGCGCAGGCTTCGTCGCCAGCCGCAGCCCCCGGCTGTCGGATCCGTGGTCCGTGGTCATCCGCACCCAACTGCTCCTCGCCAGCATGTTCATCTCGCTGCTGGCGGCATGGCGGCTCGAGGGAATCGGCGATGTCGCGTGGCCGGTCGTCATCGGCGCGGCCTGCCTGGTGATCATCGGCGCGGCGTGGTTCGTCACACCGGCAGGGCCCGGCCGACGCGGCCGTGCCACCCTGCGCGGGACCACCGCGATGCCCAACACGGGCTACTGGATGCTGCCCATGGCGACGATCTTCGGGGGTCCGGCCGCCACCGTCATCGCCGTGTTCGCCGACCGGATCGTGACCGTGATCTTCGGCGGCGCGACCTTCCTCCTCCGGAGATCCGCACCGCAGCCGCAGCGACTGAGGACGTCCTGGGTCGACCAGGCGCCGCTCATCGCGCTCGCCGTCGGCCTGGCCCTGAACTACCTGGCCGACACCCCCGCGTGGACCGCGACCGCGCTGGAGTGGATGGCCCCGGTCATGGCGGCGACCGGGGCCGCGGTGTACGTCGGATCCGCCCGGCACCCCACGCAGCGCATCTCCCTGACCGGCGGATACCGCCCCTGGCTCATCCTCACCGGCGTCCGGCTGGCCCTCCTGCTCCCCCTCTTCGCCATCGCACCCACCGTTCCCATCGCGATGGTCCTGCTCCTGTGCGCCTTCACGATCCCTACGTTCTCGCCCCCGCAGTGGTCGGTGCTCTACGGGTACGTCGACCCCGTCGTCGCGGTCGCCGCGCGATGGGGGTGGGTCTTCGCGCCGATCGCGCTCGTCGCGGGAGTCCTCGCCCTGCGCGGGTGAGGCTACTGCCGTCGGCAATACGCTCGGGCCATGGCACGGATCGTCGTCATCGGCGCCGGGATGGGCGGCATGGCGGCTGCGGCGCGCCTGGCCGTCAAGGGCCACGACGTCACGATCGTGGAGCAGGGGCCGACGTACGGAGGCAAGCTCGCCCGCTACGAGCGTGACGGCTTCGTCTTCGACACGGGGCCGAGCCTGTTCACCCTGCCCGCCGTCTACCGCGACCTCTTCCTCAAGACCGGTGGCGCGCTCGAGGACAGCGTCGACCTGCAGGCCCTCGACACGGCCTTCGGCTACCGCTTCCCCGACGGCACAGCCCTGGACGTCCCCGGCGTCGATCCGGGCCGGATCGCCCGGGCCATGGGCGACCAGCTCGGCGGGAGCGCGGCCCAGGACTGGCGCGGATTGATGGATCGCGCCGGCGAGGTGTGGCGCATCACCCGGGGCCCCTTCATCCAGTCGCCCCTCGCGGGAGCGAGCACCCTGCTGCGCCTGGCGACCGACCCGCGCGAAGTGAAGGCCGTCGCGCCGTTCCGCTCCCTGCGCAGCCTCGGCCGCAGCCACCTGCGCGATCCGCGCCAGGTCATGATGCTCGACCGATACGCGACCTATCAGGGCTCCGACCCCCGGCGGGCGCCCGCTGCGCTCATGACCGTCCCCTACGTCGAGCAGGCCTTCGGTGCCTGGCACCTCGGCGGCGGAGTCGCCACGCTCGCTGACGCGCTGGCCGACCGATGCATCGAGCGCGGGGTGACGATGCGCTTCGGCGCCGATGCCGTGCGCGTGCGCACGTCGACCGCCGGCGTCACGGGGGTCGCCCTTGCCGACGGGGAGGTCCTCCCCGCAGAGATCGTCGTGGCCAACTGCGATGCCACCCGGCTGTACGCCGACCTGGTCGAGGACGATCGCGGGCGCGCCGCGCTGCGGCGGGTGGGGCGAGCGACACCGTCGCTGTCCGGATTCGTCCTGCTCCTGGCCGTGCGCGGCCGCTCCGAGGGCCTGCGGCACCACAACGTGTGGTTCCCGGCGGACTACGACGCGGAGTTCGACGACGTCTTCGGCGGCCGACCGGTGCGCGATCCCACCGTCTACGTGTGCGCCCCGGACGATCCGCGCATGCGCCCCGACGACGACCACGAGTCGTGGTTCGTGCTCGTCAACGCACCCAGCGTCGGCGGTGTCGACTGGGACGCGATTCGCGAGTCGTACGCCGACCATGTCCTCGACGTGATGGCCCGCCGGGGCCACGACGTCCGCGATCGGGTCCTGTGGAGGGAGATCCGCACGCCCGCCGACCTCGCGGCCCGGGTGCGCGCCCCCGGCGGCGCGATCTACGGCTCGAGCAGCAACGGCGTGCGCGCGGCGTTCCTGCGGCCCGCGAACGTCTCCCCCGTCCCCGGCCTCTTCCTCGTGGGCGGGTCGGCGCACCCGGGCGGCGGACTGCCGCTCGTGGGCACCAGCGCGGAGATCGTGGCCGACGCCATCGGCCGGGCCTAGCCCTCAGTCGCCCTGATCGCCCCGCTCCCCCCGCCATCCGGCGAGGCGTCCGGCCCGGTCGAGCGCCCGCAGTCGCCTCTCGGTCTCCGACCGGCATCCCTCCGCGGCGACGACGACGAGCCGATCCCCCACGCGCAGCCGCGTCTCGCTGTCGGGGACGCTCGCCCGCTGGTCGCGGATGACGAGGGAGACCGCCGCCCCCTCGGGAAGCCCGAGTTCGCGCACGAACATCCCGGCCATCCCGCTGGACGGCGGGAGGTCGAATCCCAGGACGACGGCGTGCATCTCGTCCAGCGGCGCGACATCGACGTCGAGCTCGCCGGTGCGCTCGGTGGACTCGACACCGAGGCGGCGCGCCACCCAGGGCAGCGCCGGCGTCTGGACGGCGGTGAGGACGAAGACGAGGATGAACGTCGCGTCGAAGACGATCTCGGCCCCCGGCATGCCGAGGCCGAGCGGGATGGCCGCGAACACGATCGGCACGGCCCCGCGCAGACCCGCGACGGACGTGAAAGCGATGAATCGCCCCGGCATGCGGAACGGCGCGAGCGACACCAGGGCGGCCAGGGGCCGCCCCAGGAACGTGACGGCGAGGACGGCGACGAGTGCGATGCCCAGCGACTGCGGCAGCCGCGTGGGATCGGCCAGCAGCCCCAGCATGACGAAGAGGCCGATCTCGGCAATCCACGACAGCCCGTCGGAGAAGCCGAGGATGGACCTGCGGTGCGGGAGGTTCTCCGCGGAGCCGAGGATCACGGCGGCGACGTACACCGCCATGAAGCCGGAGGCGTGCGCGAGGAGGGCGAGGCCGTACGACGCGACGATCACGGTGAGGGCCGCGATGGGATACAGGCCCACCGCGGGAAGCGCGATGCGGGGCATGATCCATCGCGCGGCGAAGCCCAGCGCGATGCCGATGGCCGCGCCGCCGAGGAGCTCCAGGACGACGAGGACGGGGATGAGCCAGGGCTCGGCCGTCATCGCACTCGTGGCGAGCAGGGTGACGATGACCACGACCGGCGCGTCGTTGAAGCCCGCCTCGCCTTCGAGCAGCGTGCGCAGTCGCGGGACGGCGTTCACGCGCCGGAGCACGGAGAAGACCGCCGCGGCATCGGTGGCGGCCACGACCGAGGCGAGGATGAGGGCGAGCCGGGTGTCCATCCCGACCAGCCAGATCAGCGGCACTGCCACCACGGCGATGGACACCGCGACCCCCACGGTGGCCAGGGCCAGGCTGGGCCACAGCACCGGGCGCAGGCGGTTCCACGGGGTGGTGAGGCCGCCCTGCGCCAGGATGAGGATGAGCGCGGAGTAGCCGAGGATCACGGCGAGCCCGGGGTCCTCCACGCCCACATCGGGGAAGAGCAGTCCGAGTGCGACGCCGATGAGCAGGTAGAGGAGCAGGCCCGGCACCCCGAGGCGGCCGGCGAAGCGCACGCCGACGACGGCGACGATGATCACCGCGGCGCCTGCCACGATGGCCACCGCGACCGGGTCGGTGTTCACGCGCCCTCCCCGTGTTGAGCCTCTACGCCGTGCTCGAAGGCTACGGGGCACCGCTCGGGCTGCCGACGGCACTGCGGGGCAATAGGCTCATGTCGTGGCCTCGCCCCTCGACGTGGAAGATCTGCGCGCTCGCGTGCAGAAGGTCGTCGACGACTTCGTCGCCCGGCAGCAGGCCGTCCTCGACGGCGTCAGCGATGACCTCAGCCCGCTTGTGGACGCCGTGAGCGACCTGCTCGCGGGGGGCAAGCGGCTGCGTCCGGCGTTCTGCTGGTGGGGCTGGCGCGGCGCCGGCGGCTCCGACTGCCATGAGGCGATCGTGGCGGCCTCGGCCCTGGAGTTCCTGCAGGCCTGCGCCCTCATCCATGACGACGTCATGGACGGCTCCGACACCCGCCGGGGGCTGCCGTCGGCGCACCGGCGCTTCGCCGCGCTGCACCGCGGGTCGGAGTGGCTGGGCTCACCGGAGTCCTTCGGCACCGGCGCCGCCATCCTGCTCGGCGACCTGTGCCTGTCGTGGGCCGACGAGATGCTGCTCACCTGCGGTCTGCCCGACGCCGACCTGCGCCGGGCCAAGGCCGTCTACGACGAGATGCGCACGGAGCTCATGGCCGGGCAGTACCTCGACTTGCTGGAGCAGGCGCGCGGCGGCGGCTCGGTGGAGCGCGCCCTGCTCGTCGTGCGGTACAAGTCGGCGAAGTACACCATCGAGCGCCCCCTGCACCTCGGCGCCGCGCTCGCGGGAGCGGCACCGGAGATCGTCGAGGCGTACACCGGCTACGGCCTGCCGCTCGGCGAGGCCTTCCAGCTGCGCGACGACATCCTCGGAGTCTTCGGCGACCCCGAGGAGACGGGCAAGCCCGCCGGGGACGACCTGCGCGAGGGCAAGCGCACGGTGCTCGTCGCCGCCGCGATGGGCCGGGCGACGCCCGCGCAGGCCGCCGAGCTCCGCCGCCACCTCGGCGACCCCGGCCTGGACGCGGCGGGGGTCGATGCCCTGCGCAGCGTCATCGCGGACACCGGCGCGCTCGCCGAGGCCGAGGCCCTCATCGCGAACCTCACCGACCAGTCCCTCGACGCCCTGTCGAGGGTCGAGCTCGCCTCGCCGGCGCGCGAGGTGCTCACCGGGCTCGCCTACGCCGCGACGCGAAGGAGCGTGTGATGGCCCGCACCGTCAGCGGACCCACCGATCGCGTCGTCGTCGTCGGCGCAGGACTGGCGGGGCTCTCCGCCGCCCTGCGGCTCGCCGGCGCCGGCCGGGAGGTCGTCGTCCTCGAGCGCGAGGACTCCCCCGGCGGTCGCGCCGGGCGACTGGTCCTGGAGGGCGCTTCCGGCGCGTACCACGTGGACACGGGACCCACCGTCCTCACCATGCCCGACCTCATCGCCGACGCCTTCGACTGCGTGGGCGAGGAGATGGGCGACTGGCTCGAGCTCATGCCCGTCGACCCGCTCTATCGCGCGTTCTATCCCGACGGCTCGCAACTCGACGTGCGCGCGGACGTCGGCGAGATGGCCGAGGAGATCTGCCGCGTCATCGGGCCCGAGGAGGCCGCCGGCTACCTGAAGTACGTCGACTTCGTGTCCCACCTCTACCGCTACGACATGACGGACTTCATCGACCGCAACATCGACTCACCGCTCGACCTGCTCACCCCGAATCTCGCCCGGCTCGTCGCGCTCGGCGGGTTCCGCAAACTCGCACCCAAGGTCCGGCAGTACCTCCGCGACCCCCGGACCGAGCGCGTCTTCTCCTTCCAGGCGATGTACGCCGGCCTCTCGCCGTACGACGCCCTGGCGATCTACGCCGTCATCGCCTACATGGACTCCGTCGCCGGGGTCTTCTTCCCCAAGGGAGGCATGCACGCCGTGCCCCAGGCCATGGCCGCGGCCGCGCAGAAGCACGGGGTGCAGATCCACTACGGCACGACGGTCACGCGCGTGGAGACGCGGGGCAATCGCGCCGTGGCGGTGCACACGGCGGCCGGCGAGCGCTTCGAGGCCGATGCCGTCGTCCTCAACCCGGACCTGCCGGTCGCCTACCGCGACCTGCTCGGGCGCTCCCCCTGGTCCGTGAGACGGCTGCGCTACTCGCCGTCGTGCTTCCTGCTCCTGGCCGGTTCACAAGCGACGTACTCCAAGATCGCCCACCACAACATCCACTTCGGCCGCTCGTGGAAGGGGGTGTTCCGCGAGCTCATCGACGAGCAGCGGCTCATGAGCGACCCGAGCCTGCTCGTGACGAACCCCTCGCACTCCGACCCCGACCTTGCGCCGGACGGCGGCCAGGTCTACTACGTGCTCTTCCCCACGCCGAACCTCGATGCGGGCATCGACTGGACGCAGGAGGGACCGCGATACCGCGACGAGGTAGTGCGGGTGCTCGAGGAGCGCGGCTACCGCGGGTTCGGCGATGCCATCGAGGTCGAGGCGACCACGACACCCCTGGACTGGGAACGCCAGGGCATGGAACGCGGGGCCCCCTTCGCCGCCGCGCACTCGTTCCTGCAGACCGGCCCCTTCCGGCCGGGCAACCTCTGGGGAGAGAACGTCGTCTTCACCGGCTCGGGCACGCAGCCGGGGGTCGGCGTACCCATGGTGCTCGTGTCCGGGCGGCTTGCCGCCGAGCGCATCGTCGGGCGCGACCCGCTGTACCGCTCGCGGGCGCTTCGCTGACCGTGGCGGGCCGTACCCTGGCCCGGTGACCACGTGGAGCCTCGACGTCCGCGCGCTGGGCCGCTACGGCCTGCCGGGCTTCGCCGGCTCGCTGTTCCTGACCGTCGGGGCCTTCGGTGTCGGGTGGCTGCCGCTGCGCACCGGTCTCCTCGATGTCGTCTACGTCGAGGCGCTGCGCGGCACCGCGGCGGGCCAGCTGCTATCCCGCTCCCTCGTCTTCGTCGGCGTCGCGCTCCTGCTCCAGGCGTGGCTGGTCCTCGGGCACGATCTCTTCGCCGACCAGATCCGCGGCGCCCCCGACAAGCAGGCGCACGCCGTCGTGCTCAATCCGGCGACGATGTCCGCGATCTTCGCCGCGTGGTGCCTGCCGCTGCTCTTCTCCCCTCCGCTCTTCAGCCGCGACGTCTACTCCTACTTCGCGCAGGGCCGCGTCATGGAGCTGGGCCAGGATCCCTACACGACCGGCGTCGCCGACGTCCCGGGCTGGTTCCAGGACGGCGTCGACCCGTTGTGGGGGGAGACCCCCACCCCTTACGGACCGCTCTTCCTGCTCATCTCGCGCGGCGTCGCCAACTTCGCCGTCGACCAGCCGGCCCTCGCCGCGCTCGTCTTCCGCGTCATCGCCCTCGTCGGCGTCGTGCTCCTCGCCGTCTACGTGCCGCGCCTGGCGTTCCTCCACGGCATCGACCCCGGGCGCGCCCTGTGGCTCGGCGTGCTCAACCCGCTGGTCATCATGCACTTCGTCGCCGGTGCGCACAATGACGCGCTCATGGCCGGGCTCATCGCGATGGGGCTGTGCCTCGCGGCCGAACGACGGGCGGCCTGGGGCGCGGCAGCCGTCTCGCTCGCTGCCGCGGTGAAGCCGATCGCCTTCCTCGCGCTTCCGTTCGTGGGCCTGTCGTGGGCCGGCCTCAGGTCCGGGTGGGGCCGGCGCATCGGGGCCTGGGCGCTCACCGCCATCGTCGCCGGAGCGGTCTACGTCGCCATCAGCATCGTCGCGGGCCTCGGCTGGGGGTGGATCGGCGCCCTCTCGACGCCGGGCGAGGTACGCACATGGCTGTCGCCCGCCACCGCGCTGGGAATGCTCTCCGGCGGGGCCGTCGAGGCCCTGGGGCTGGCGGACGACGGCGATATCGCCGTCACCGTCGTGCGCCTCGTCGGGACCCTGCTCGGGGTCGCCGCCGTGGCCTGGCTGGTGCTCAAGCCCGAGGGGCGCAGCCCGACGCGAGGCGCTGCCCTGGCCTTCACCGCCGTGGTGGTGCTGGGCCCCGTCATCCAGCCGTGGTACCTGCTGTGGTTCCTGCCCCTCTTCGCCGCCACGGGGCTCAGCCCCACGCAGCTGCGCTGGATCATCATCCTGGTCGCGGGATTCTCCGTGCACGCCATGGCCGAGTCCAGTTCGACCCAGGACAACCTCTTCGAGCTCGGGGACGGCCTGGCGATCGTGGCGGCCTTCATCATCGTGGGCCTCGTGCTGCTGGTCAGCCCGCGGGAACGCCGCCTCATGCTGGGAGGGTCGCTGGCGCGAGGTCTCCTGCCCACCACACCGGTCGACGAGTCGCGCGCGGAGCAGGCCTTGTTCAGGGGCCCCAGCTCGCCAGGCCCGGGAGCGGCCCGTGGATGAACTCGACGCCGCGGGGATCCGCGACGCCTCCCTGCGCGCGTCGTACGAGCGGTGCAAGCGTCTCAACGCCCAGCACGGCAAGACGTACTACCTCGCCACCCTGCTGCTCCCCCCCGAGAAGCGACCGTACGTCCACGCGCTCTACGGCTTCGCCCGCTACGCCGACGAGATCGTCGACGACCTGTCCTCCACCCTGTCGGGCACGGAGAAGGCGGAGTGGCTCGGCCGCTGGGGCGACGACATCCTCGGGGACCTGCGCAGTGGCCGGTCCCACGACCCCGTGGGCCGTGCCCTCGTCGACACCGCCCTCACCTGGCAGATACCCCTGGAGCACTTCGAGGCCTTCCTGCACTCCATGCGGATGGACCTGACCGTCACCGAGTACGAGAACTACGAGGCACTCTTCGAGTACGTCTACGGGTCGGCCGCCGTCATCGGGCTGCAGATGGTGCCCATCCTCGAGCCCTCGTCGCCCGAGGCCTACCCGCGGGCCATGGACCTCGGGGTCGCCTTCCAGTTGGCGAACTTCATCCGGGATGTCGGCGAGGACCTCGACCGCGGGCGGGTCTACCTCCCCCTGGACGAGCTCGCCCGCCACGGCGTCGACCGCGAGACGCTGGAGCGCCGCATCGTCACCCCCGAGGTGCGGGCAGCGCTCGCCGAGCAGGTCGCACGCGTGCGCATGCTCGAGGAGAGGTCCCGGCCCGGGATCGCGCTGCTCTCCCCCGATGCGCAGCCGTGCATCGACGCGGCACGGGTGCTCTACTGCGGCATCGTGGATGAGGTCGAGCGCAACGACTACGAGGTCTTCCAGAGACGGGCCAGGGTGCCTCTACGCCGTCGCCTGGCCGTGGCCGGTCCCGCCTGGGTCCGCGCCCGCCTGGCGCGGCGACGCACTGCCGCCCGAGGCGGGGACTCCGGCTCCGGGCGCTGACAACGCACGCCGCCACGTGCGCCACAGCGGCGGTCCCGACATCGGCGTGCGCTGCACTCCCCGACGCCCCCAGAAGACCCACAGCGCCATCGCGAGCAGGCACAGCGAGAACCCCATGAGCAGGTCCTCGAAGGGCTGGAAGACGATGCGGCCCTCGCCAAAGAACGGCGGGGGGCCGTCGGCCGCGGGCTGGCTGCCCACGATGACGGCGTCGGAGTAGCGGAAGACATGCAGCGCGGTGAGGACGCCATTGGTGAGGAGCTGGAAGAACAGCACGATGGCGTAGGCCACCCAGAATCCACGGCGCGTGACCAGGCGGGTGCGCAGGACGAGGAGGTCGATGAGCACGGCCCCCGCGACCATGAGCACGCCGATCTGGGTGTACGTCATGACGAGGACACCTCCTCGTCCCCGAGCGGCCACCCCTTCACCGCGCGGACGGCCTCCAGGCTGAGGATCGAGGCCGTCGGCACCACGAGGAAGAAGATGAGCTCCTCGACGGGCAGGATCCCGAAGAGCACGACGCCGATCGTGCTCTCCGGGTCGATCGACCAGTGCCCTGAGGCGATCGCCCACATGTCCCAGATCACGAAGATGACGACCGGCACCGACAGCGACAGCAGCAACCGCTTCCATCGACGGAACACCCGGGTCCGCAGCGCCACCTCCAGCCAGGCCGAACCGAGGAAGATGAAGGCCAGGACCGCGAGGTACGTGAACTGCCGCATCACGGCACCAGCTTGCGGTGGTCCCAGGAGACGACCCGCTCGGGCACCAGCCGCATGGCGACCTGCTTGGCTGCGGCGGTCGCCCGGTACGCCTCGCGCGCCGCGGGGACGTCGACATCGGCCAGCCCCTCGTACTTGACGAGAAGACCCGCCGCGATGTCGCAGATGCGGTCGATGCCGTCGTCGAGCTCGATGCGCCCCGAGATCTGCACGCCGCGGAGCTCGGCGTACCCCTCGCCATCCTCGACGAGTACCGCAACGCGCGGGTCCCGGCGGACGTTCGCCACCTTCTGGGACTTCGCGTAGGTGCGCATCCAGATGTCGTCGCCTTCGAGCAGGAACCACATGCCCACGGGGTCGGGGACCCCATCGGGTCCGATGGTGGTGAGGATCATCGTGCGCGACGCGGCGAGGAAGGCGCGGACCTCGTCCGCCGACATCGCGATCTCGGCCCGACGACTCATGCATCCCATCCTGCCCACGCCCCCCAGGCGCTGCCACGCCGGACCTGCTCATCCCCGCCTCGCCCGCTCGCGCCACCTAGACTCGAAGCACGATGGACCCCTCCACCCAGCCGCTTCCGACCCCCTCCCCGGGGGGGTCCGCGGATGCGCTCATCGGGACCCTGGTGGACGGGCGCTACCAGGTCCTGCGCCGACTCGCGCGCGGTGGGATGGCCACGGTCTATGAGGCCCTCGACACCCGCCTGGATCGCACGGTCGCGCTCAAGGTCATGAACCCCGCGCTCGCCGAGGACCCGGAGTTCGTGAGCCGGTTCCGCCGCGAGGCCCGGGCGGCGGCGCAACTCGCGCATCCGCACGTCGTCGCCGTCTACGACCAGGGCGAGACCGACGGGGTCCCCTACCTGGCCATGGAGTACGTCCCCGGCCGCACCCTGCGCGATGTCCTGCGCGAGCACGGTCCGCTCACCCCCGAGCAGGCGCTCACCGTCCTCGATCCCGTCCTCGAAGCGCTGGCAGCAGCGCATGACGCGGGGTTCGTGCACCGCGACGTCAAGCCCGAGAACATCCTCATCTCCGACGACGGCCGGGTGAAGGTCACCGACTTCGGCCTGGCACGCGCGGTCACGAACGTCACGTCGGCGACGCAGGGGATGCTCATCGGCACCGTCGCCTATCTCTCCCCCGAGCACGTGGAGCGCGGTGTCGCCGACGGGCGCTCCGACGTGTACGGCGCGGGGATCTGCCTGTTCGAGATGGCCACCGGGCAGGTGCCGTTCGCCGCCGAGAACCCCCTCAGCGTGGCCTACCAGCACGTCAACAGCGACGTGCCTTCCCCGTCCTCCCTCCGCCCGGGCACTCCCCCCGACGTGGACGCGCTCGTGGCGCGAGCCACCCGCCGGGACCCCGACCTGCGCTACCCCGACGCCCGCAGCTTCCTGGCCGACGTGCGCCGGGTCCGTCGCGAGCTGCCGCCGCCGCGCCCCCTCACCACCGGACCCACCGACACCCTCGTCGTCCCCGCGGGGCTCCTGCCCGCGCAGCCCGTGAAGGCCGCTCCACCGCCCGCCGCGGCGCAGGCGCGACCGCCGGCGCACCGTGCCGCCCCCCGTCAGCGCGGCCGCGGGCGCGGGTGGGCCATCGCGATCGTCCTGCTCCTGCTCGTGGTCGCCGGCGCGGCAGCGGCGGGGTGGTACCTCGCGGCAGGACCGGGCAAGACGGTCGTCGTCCCCGGCATCCTCGGGCTGGACCGCGCCACGGCCGAGGCCGAGCTGGCCGCCGCCGACCTCAACCTGACCGTCTCGTCCGAGGAGTACAGCGAGACCGTCAAGAAGGGGCTCATCATCTCGTCTGACCCGGAGCCCGGATCCGACGCCAGCGCCGGGTCGGCCGTCGCCGTCGTCCTGTCCCTCGGCCCGGAGAGGTACGACGTACCCGCGCTCATCGGCCTGACGGTGGACGAGGCGTCGGCGGCGCTCGCCTCCGCGAACCTCGCCCTCGGATCGGTCAGCGAGGAGTACGACCCCGTCGCCCCGCTCGGCCAGGTCATCGCCACCGACCCGCCGGTGGGCGACAGCGTCAAGTCGGGAACGCCCGTGAACCTCGTCGTGTCCCGGGGCCCGAAGCCGGTGAAGATCCCCGACCTCGCCGGCACGCCCCTCGACGACGCCACGGCACAGCTGGAGGATGCCGGGCTCCTGGTGACGGTGACCGAGGAGTTCTCCAGCGACTACTCGTTCGGCAACGTCATCTCGACGACCCCCTCCGCTGGCGAGAAGGTCGACGTGGGGGGAACGGTCACGCTCGTCGTGTCGAAGGGGCCGCCCCCGGTGCCGGTGCCCGACGTCGTGGGCATGAGCCGCGATGACGCCGTCATCGTCCTCGAGAACGCCGGCTTCGTGGTCGCGGTCAACGAGCCGCCGGTCACGCCACTCAACGAGGTGGTGCTGCAGGACCCCGGAGGAGGGACCGAACTCCCCTACGGCAGCACGGTCACCATCACGGTGATCTAGCAGCCCGCTACAGCAGGGCGCCCTCGTGCTCGAGAAGGAGCACCTTCAACTCCGGTCCGAAGCCGTAGGCGCTGATGGTGCCGTCGGTGTGGATGACGCGGTGGCAGGGGACGAACGGCGCCACGTGGTTGAGCGCGCACGCCGTGCCGGCCGCGCGCACCGCCTTGGGGTTGCCGGCCATGCGGGCGAGGTCGGCGTACGTGACCGTCGTGCCGCCGCGCACGCGACGCATCGCCTTCCACGCCTTCTGCTGGAAGGGCCCACCCGGCTGGTCCACCGGCACGTCGAGGAGAGCGTCGATGTCGCCGTCGACCCAGGCCGTGATCGCATCGCTCGCCCCCTCGATGTGACGGACCTTGCGGGCGGAGCCGAGGTCGATGTGCGCGGCATCGGACTCCCGGGGCTCGCCGAACCACGATGCGACGACGACGCCGTCCTCGTCGGCCACGATCCCCACCGGGCGCCACGGGGTCCGCACAGTCGTGCGGACGAGGGGCGCGAACCTTCGTGAACTCATGCGCACGCCGCCTCGCGCGGACTCGCCCCGAGTTCCTGGTGCACCAGTCTGCGCAGATGACGCTCGCTCACGTGGAGGCGAGCCGCGGTGTCGCGCACGGACAGCCCCAGCCGCAGGTAGCCCACGGCGCGCGCGACGACATCCGCGCGGTAGGCCGCCTGCGGATGACGGTCATCCGGCCGGCAGCGCCGACAGGGGCGGAACCCCTCCTCGATCGCCGAGGCCAGGTCGTCGAACCAGACGATGTTCTCGGGGCGGGGGGCCCGGCTCGCGCACCCGACGCGGCAGACGATGCCCGTGGTGCGCACGGCGTACAGGGAGGCCACGGGCTCATCCTGCCGCGTCGTCGGTGCCGTGGCCAGGGTGACACCGGACATGCAATTCGGCGGGCAGGCCTTATCGCTTGAGGAGCATGTCCGCGACGAGGAACGCCAGCTCCAGCGACTGCTCGCGGTTGAGGCGGGGGTCGCATGCGGTCTCGTAGCGGAGCCCGAGGCCGTCCTCGGCGATCCCCGTGGTGCCGCCGACGCACTCGGTGACGTCATCCCCGGTGAGCTCCACGTGGATGCCCCCGGGGATCGTGCCCAGCTGCCGGTGCACCTCGAAGAAGCCCTCCACCTCGCCGATGACGTCGTCGAAGGACCGGGTCTTGTGCCCGCTGCTCGCCTCGAACGTGTTGCCGTGCATGGGATCGCACACCCACACCACCGGATTGCCGCTCGCCTCGACCTTCTGCACGATCGGGGGGAGAGACTCCGCCACGCGGCCCGCGCCCATGCGCGTGATGAGGCTGAGCCGCCCCGGGACCCGGTCGGGGTTGAGGATCTCGACGATCTCGAGGATCTCGTCGGGGCTGGCCGTGGGGCCCACCTTGAGGCCGACCGGGTTGCGGATCGCGGAGGCGAACTGCACGTGGGCGCCGCCCACCTGCCGGGTGCGCTCCCCCACCCACAGGAAGTGGCCGGAGACGTCGTAGGGCAGTCCGGTCCGCGAGTCGATGCGGGTGAGGGCGCGCTCGTAGTCCAGGCCCAGAGCCTCGTGCGCGGCGTAGAACTCCACGCGCTTGAACTCCTCCGGGTCGGCACCGCACGCGTGCATGAAGGACAGCGCGCGGTCGATGTCCGTGGCGAGCCGGTCGTAGAGCTGGCCGGCGGTGGACTCGCGCACGAAGTCCTGGTTCCACGCGTGCACCTGGCGGAGGTCGGCGTAGCCCCCCTGGGTGAACGCGCGGATGAGGTTGATGGCCGCTCCCGACGCGTGGTACGCCTTGAGCATGCGGCGGGGATCGGGGCGCCGGGCTGCGGCATCGACCTCCAGGGCGTTGACCGCGTCGCCGAGATAGCTCGGCAGTTCGACCCCGTCGCGGAACTCCGACGGCTTGGACCGCGGCTTCAAGTACTGGCCGGCGACGCGCCCCATCTTCACGACGGGCAGCGATGCGGCGTACGTGAGAACGATCGACATCTGCAGGACGGTCTTGAGCCGGGCACGGATCGAGTCGGCGGTGTTGGCGGCGAACGTCTCGGCGCAGTCGCCCCCGGTGAGGACGAAGGCGCTGCCCAGGGCGGCCTGGCCCAGCTGCTCCGTCAGGGTGTCGCACTCGCCCGCGAACACCAGCGGGGGCTGGGCGCGCAACTCCTCGAGGACCGCCGCGAGCTCGGCCGCATCCGGCCACACCGGCTGCTGGGCAGCGGGCAGGTCGGGCCAGGTCAGGGCGGACATGGCTCCAGGGTACGGGGCGAGCCCGTCTCACCCGAAGAAGGCCGCGGCCTCCTCGTAGCGGGACAGGGGGACGGTCTTGAGCGTGCCGGTGGCGTCGGCCAGCGGGACACGGACGATGTCGGTCCCGCGCAGAGCCACCATCTTGCCCGAGTCGCCGTCCTTGACGGCGTCGATGGCATTGAGGCCGAAGCGGGTCGCCAGGACCCGATCGAACGCCGTCGGGGTGCCGCCCCGCTGGATGTGGCCGAGGACTGCCGCACGGGACTCCTTGCCGGTGCGCGCCTCGATCGCCGATGCGAGCCAATCCCCGATGCCCGAGAGCTTGACGTGGCCGAAGGCATCGACCGTGGCGTCCTTGGTGATGAGGTCACCGTCGGCGGGGAGCGCACCCTCGGCGACGCAGATGATGGGGGCGTACTGCTGCTGGAAGCGCTGCTCGACCCATCCGCACACCTGGTCCAGGTCGAACGGCACCTCGGGGATGAGGATGACGTTGGCTCCCCCGGCCATGCCGGAGTGCAGGGCGATCCAGCCGGCGTGCCGGCCCATGACCTCGATGACGAGGACGCGATGGTGGGACTCCGCCGTGGTGTGGAGCCGGTCGATCGCCTCGGTGGCGATGGTGACCGCCGTATCGAAGCCGAAGGTGTAGTCGGTGGCGTTGAGGTCGTTGTCGATGGTCTTGGGCACTCCCACGACGGGAAGACCGTGGTCGGCGAGCTGCGTGGCCACCCCGAGGGTGTCCTCCCCGCCGATGGCGACGAGGGCGTCGACCCCGAGGTCGGCGAGGTTGGACTCGATGCGCTCGACGCCGCCCTCGACCTTGATCGGGTTCGTGCGGGAGGAGCCGAGGATCGTGCCGCCACGAGGCAGGATGCCGCGCACGGACTGCACGTCGAGGGGCATGGTGATGCCCTCCAGCGGGCCCTTCCACCCGTCGCGGAATCCGAGGAACTCGTAGCCGTATTCCTTCGCGCCCTTGCGGACGACGGCCCTGATGACGGCATTGAGTCCGGGGCAGTCTCCGCCCCCGGTGAGGACACCTACGCGCATGCGCCAAACCCTAGCCCAGCAATGTTGCGACTCTGTTACAGGCGACGGCGTTACAGTCCCGTCCATGACCATCCTGTCCATCGACGCCGGGACGACGGGCGTCACCGCGCTCATCGTCGACAAGGACACGCGGATCGTCGCGCGCGGCTACCGGGAGTTCCCGCAGCACTTCCCGCAGGACGGTGGCGGCGCCAGCGTCGCCTGGGTGGAGCACGATCCAGGCGAGATCTGGGCGGCCACGCTGGGCGCCACGCGCGACGCGCTGGCCGCGGCCCCCGAGCCGCCCACGGCGATCGGAATCACCAACCAGCGCGAGACCGTGTGCTTCTGGGACCGGGAGACACTCGGCTCCGCCCGGCGCGCGATCGTGTGGCAGGACCGGCGTACGGCGTCGCTCTGCGAGGAGTTGCGCGACGGCGGGCATGAGGCGGAGGTGACGCAGCGCACCGGGCTGCGGCTGGACCCCTACTTCTCGGGCACGAAGATCGCCTGGGTCGCCCGTCACGACCCGGTGACCTGGGGGCAGGTGACGTCGGGCCGGGTCGCCATCGGCACGGTCGACTCGTACCTCATCGCGCGCATGTCGCGCGGCCTGCATCACGTGACCGATCCCACGAATGCGTCGCGGACACTCCTCTACGACATCCACACCGGCACGTGGAGTCCCGAGCTCGCCGCGCTGTTCGGGGTGCCCCTCGACGCGCTGCCGGAGATCGTTCCGTCGTACGGCGAGTGCGCGCGCAGCGATCCGGCGTCGTTCCTGGGGCTGGACATCCCCATCGCCGGGATAGCGGGCGATCAGCAGGCGGCCCTCGTCGGGCAGGCGGGGTTCGCCGAGGGCGACGCGAAGTGCACGTACGGGACCGGCTCCTTCCTCCTCGTCAACACCGGGTCACGGGCTGTCCCGTCGTCCTCCGGGCTGCTCACGACCGTCGCGCTCGGCCGGCCCGATGGATCCCTGTCCTACGCGCTGGAGGGCGCCGTCTTCGTGACGGGTGCGGCCGTGCAGTGGCTGCGAGACGGACTCGGCATCATCGCCAGCGCCGGCGAGACGCAGGCATTGGCGGAGTCGGTGCCCGACAGCGGCGGCGTGGTCTTCGTGCCCGCCCTCACCGGGCTCGGCGCACCCGACTGGGACCCCTACGCGCGGGGCACCATCCTGGGGATCACGCGAGGGACCACCCGCGCGCACCTGGTCCGCGCGACGCTGGAGGCCATCGCCTTCGAGGTCCGCGACGTCGTCGCCCTCATGGCCGTGGTGGGCGGCGTGACGCTGCCGCGGCTCGCGGTCGCCGGCGGCGCGGCGGCCAATGACCTGCTCTGCCAGATCCAGGCCGACGGGGAGGCGGACCACCGCAGGTGGCGGCGCGCCGTCGAGCGGGCGAAGGGCTGGCTGGAGGAGTAGCAC
>JBJTJS010000008.1:0-5059 GCA_046096085.1 bacterium | reverse complement strand
GCCGCGCCCGCCGTCGCGGCCGACTGCGCCGCTGCCGCCTGGGTCGCCTTCGCCGCGGACTCTGCGGCCCCCGCCGCCGAATCCGCCGCCGTCGAGATCGCCGCCCCCGCGCTCGCCGCGGTCCGCGTCACCGTCTCCGCGGCGGCTGGCGGCACTCCCGCTGCCTCGGTCGCCGCGTGCGCGACATCCGACACCGTGCGGGCCGCACGATCTGCCGCACCCGCCGCGGACTGCGCCGCGCCCGAGACACCGCCGGCCGCGCGGTCGGCGAACGTCGACAGCGACTCGGCCCACGCATCGGCGCGCTCGGCCACCAGCGATGCATCACGGTGCCGCTTCCAGGCCACGACGCCCGCCGTGGCACCGGCCAGGGCAACGGCCATGAGCAATGCCTTGCGCATCGTGTCCTCCTTACCGGACTGATCCGGCTGACCCGGCTCGCACGAGGACCGTAGCAAGCGGGCCCGAGTCCGCGCGGGGGTTCCCCGGGGTTCACGCCCGAGCGCTCCGGGGCCACGCCGTACCGCATCGCTACTTGCGGCGCTCCCGCAGGAAGGTCATGAAGAGATCCTTGGGGCCGGTGCCCTCGAGGAAGCGATCGCGCTCCGCGGGGCTCAGGCCCAGGGCGTACTCGCACACGCGCGCCCAGGCCATGCCCACCGCCCGGGTCAGGGTCCCGGCGACCCCCGCCGAGATCGCCGATGACGCCACCGCGCCCCCGGGGACCGCCTTGAGCAGGTTGGTGGCGAGGTAGCGGCCGGCCATCGTCGCGCCGCCGGTGAGGACCACCGCGCCCGCCGCGGCGAGGGCCCGGGAGCGATCCGGGGGGAGGCCGTAGGCGGCGGTGATCCGCGCGATCATGGTGACCTGCGTGGGAACCAGGAGGGCAGCGTCGGAGAAGGGAATCGGCGCAGCGCCGACCCCGGCAGCGAACGCAACCGACTGGTTGATGATCTTCTTGGCCGCCTGTCTTTTGCGCTCCCAGTCGAGAATCTGCACCGCGGTGAGCGCCGCGGTGGCCACCTCGGGCACGACCATGTACGTCGCATCGAGGAGTTCCTGCAGCCCGAACACCGGCGCGCCGGTGAACGGGTCCTCGAGCGCGTTGGTGAGCAGGGCACGCCCCGCGGGACGCAGGGGAAGGCCGAGCGACTCGATGTACGACGCCAACTCGACGGCCTCCGGGTGCGGCATACCATCGCGGCTGGGCACCTGGGTGATGACGAGGACCACGGGCAGGCCGAGGTCGGAGAGCGCGCGCACGAAGTCAGCCTGGCGGTCCTCGAAGCGCCGGTCCGACCAGCGCACGAGGTACCACGCGGCGTGGATCTGCTGGTCGATCGGACGCTCCCGGGAGTCGCCGACGAACGCGCGCAGCCCCGCGAGGATCTCGTCGCCCGACGTCCCGGTCTCGAACCCCTCGGAGTCGTACAGGCCCAGCAGCCCGCCGGGGTGGCGGTAGTAGACGAGCCCGCGCGTGACCGGCTTGCCCAGCCCGGTCTCGGCGACCTGGGTGCCGAAGATGGCATTGACGAGCGTGGACTTGCCGACGCCGGTCTTGCCGAACACGGCCAGGTTGAAGCAGCCCAAGGAGGCGAAGGCCTCCGCGAGGCGCTGGGCGAAGAGGCCCTCGACCTCTCCCCGGCCGAGGTCCGTCACACCCGAGTCGGGCTTGTCCACCGTCATGGACATCACCGTATGCCCCCCGGCCCTCGGATGCGCGGACTACCGTTTGGTCCAGCCATGACCCGAGGAGGCGACGTGGACGACGACGACCGCATGGGTGCCTTCGACGCGGTGATGTGGGGCATCGAGGAGGATCCCATCCTGCGCTCGGTCATCGTGGCCGTCGTCGCGCTCGAGGGAGCGCCGCACCGCGACGGCTTCCGCCAGCGCGTGGAGCGCCTCACCCGCGTCGTCCCGCAGCTGCGCCAGCGCGTCATCGGCAACCCCGTCTCCCTCGTCCCGCCCCGATGGGAGACGGTGCCGGACTTCGATCTCGACTACCACCTCCGCTGGGCCTCCCTCCCTCTTGACGAGAACGACATGACCGGGGTCCTCGGCATCGCCGAACGCGCGGCAGAGCAGGACTTCGACCGTGACCGGCCGCTGTGGGAGATGACCGTCGTGACCGGCGTCGATGCCGGCGAGGGCCCGACCGCGGCCGCCGTCGTCGTGAAGCTGCACCACGCCATCACCGATGGGGTCGGGGGCATGATGCTCGCCGCGACGCTGTTCGACCTCACGCCTGAGGGCGCCGACCTCGGGCCGATGCCCGACGCCCCGGAGCCCAAGCCGTCGCTCGATCCGCTGCGGCGCCTGTCCTCCGGCATCGACTACCAGGTGACCGAGACGCGCAGCGCACTCGGCGACGCATGGTCGGGCGGGATGGGGGCGGCGCGGCGCACCCTCGCTGATCCCGTCGGCTCCGCGGCCGCCGCGGCCGCGTTCACGCTGTCGGCATCCCGGCTGCTCGCGCCGGCGTCCACGCCGATGAGCCCGATCATGACCGAGCGGTCGATGGCCGTGCGCTGCGCCATCATCGAGTTGCCGCTGTCGGGGCTCAAGGCTGCCGCGCACTCGGTGGGCGGGACCCTCAACGACGCGTTCATGGCGATCGTGTCTCGCGGCGTGGGCCGCTACCACGACGAGATGGGCTCCCCGGTCGAGGCAGTGCGGGTCAATATGCCGGTCAACATGCGCGGCGGGGACTCCGCCCCCGTCCGCGGCAATTCCTGGGTGCCGGCGCGGTTCGCCCTCCCCGTCACCGGCGAGACGCCACGCGAGACGATGCGCGCCCTGCACCCCGTCCTGCTCGCTGCGCGCGAGGAGCCCGCGCTGCCGGTGTCGAAGGTCGTCTACCGCCTGCTGTCCACCCTGCCCAATCCGGTGGCGGCGGGCATCGCCGGCGGCCTGATGTAGGGCACCGACGTCGCCGCGACGAACGTCCCCGGGCCGCCCTTCCCGGTGTACGTCGCGGGCGCGAGGGCCACCTCGATCGTCCCGTTCGCGCCCAAGGGCGGGGCGTCGCTCAACATCGGGCTCATGAGCTACGACGGAACGGCGTACCTCGGCATCACCATCGACCCCGCTGCGGTCACCGATCCGGACCTCATGGTGGCGTGTGTCGCCGAGGCCGCGGCCGAGGTGGTCGCGGCCGGCGAGGAAGCCGCCGCTACGACGTAGGTTCCGGGGCCACGGCGTCCTGGAGATCGACGCCCAGCCGGTGGACCAGTTCCTCCAGTGCCGGTCCCTGCGGTCCGAGCAAGGGCCACACCTTCGCCGACAGGTACGTGATGGTGGCGTAGGCGAGGCGGGGCGTGAGGTGGAATTCGGGGTCCTCGACCTGGGGCGGCAGCGTGATGCCCGTCGCCTTGGCATGGGCGATGAGTCCCGGCAGCATGGCCTTCCCCAGGGTGCTCAGCGTCCGATCGACATCGTGGAAGTCGATCTGTGCGGGGGCCAGCGGCCGAGCCCGCGGGACGCCCCACTACTCGGGATCGGTCGGCTCCTCGCGGGTGAACACGTAGTCGATGGGGGATGCCTGGGCATCCCGCTCAGTGAAGGCGGGGCCGAGGTCCCACAGCTTGCGCACCGTGGCCAGCATCGACGTGTGCCGGTGCTCGGCGTTGTAGACCGAGCCCGGCTCGACCCAGGGGGAGACGACGATCGCCGGTCGAACGTGAAGCCGAACTGGCCGGCAGGCGCCGAGGGGTCCGGTGGGGCCACCGGTCCGGGAGGCACATGGTCGTACGTGCCCCCCGGCTCGTCCCACCCGATGAAGAGGGTCGTGTTCCAGACGTTCGACCCGGCGGAGGAGGTCATCGAGCGGTAGGTCTCGAAGAGTTCGTCGAGGAATGCCTCGCCGGACAGGATCGCCGACGGCGGGTCGATCGGCAGTTCGACTCCCTTGACGAGGGATGCGCCCTCTGCGGGGTGGTAGTCGCCGTGGCCGAGGAGCAGGTTGGGCTCGATCAGGGCGAAGTCGGGGAGCGCGCCATTGGCGGCATCCTTCTTGAACTCCTCGAAGGGCACGAAGTTCGTGGCAAAGCGGTCCCGCAGCCGCGGCCAGTGGATGAATCCGGTGAACGACGCCGTCGCCGGCTCCTTGACGTAGACCTTCCAGGTGCGCCCGTGCGCCTCGAGCCTGTCGAACAGCGTCTCGGCGGTGTTGTCGTGGAGCCAGTGAGACGCGGGCACGTTGATCGTGCCACCCGAGGGCAGCGGCGTGCACGTGGCGGCCAGCCAGAAGGACCGGTTCATGAACGTCTGCGACGGCACCTCGGAGAACCAGTGGTCGAAGACCCCGAACTCCCGTGCCAGGCCATTGAGGACAGGAACCTGCTCGGGGGTGTAGCACTGCATGATCTGGGCGTACTCGTCGTAGGTCGGCTGACGCCCCATCTCCCAGGTGAACCAGGAGATGTAGTCCTCGACGAACCCGTCCATCGTCGGCGCGGCGCCGGGGGCGGGGGCGTTCCACGGCGCCTGCATGGTGTCCGGCCCGGAAAGCGATTGACCTCGTCGAGCACGCCGAAGACCTGCGTGTTCGTGTGGTACCACTCCTCGCCGGAATCCGGGCAGGGCGCGTCCATGCCCGCCGCGACATGCGCGGGCACGACGCCCGAGCCGTCAGGAGGCTGATGCTCGGCCCACGCCGGCACCGGGTTGGACAGGTCCTTGCCGAGGATTCCCTCGAAGGCCTTGCCACTGTCCGGGCCGTAGAGCTGCCCGAGGAGGTTGTCGAGCGACCTGTTCTCGAAGAGCACCAGGACGACGTGATCCATGGCGTGGGCGCGGCTCTTCTCGGGCATGGGTCCTCCACCGGGGGCTCTTCGGGACCGCCGCACCGCCCGAGGGGCTGGCGGCTGCGGCGCGTTAGGAGCGCTCACTCTAGCGGCGAGGAACCAGCGCGCCATTCACGAGCGACTGGCGCGCCATCCGGTCGGTGCCCCGGGTTACCGTGGTCGGGTGAATCGGGCACTGGTCATCGCGGGCGTTGCGTGCGCGGCGCTGCTGGTGGTGGCTGCCGGCGCGGCCACGGCCTTCGTCACCGGGG
>JBJTJS010000007.1:0-2032 GCA_046096085.1 bacterium | reverse complement strand
CCTCGGGGCCATCGGCGACCGCTACGGCCGCAAGCGGCTGCTCCTCATCGGACTCGCCCTGTCGATCCCGGCGGCCGCCCTGGCCGCGTGGGCACCGGATCCGCAGGTCCTCGTTGCCGCGCGCTTCCTCGGCGGTGTCTGCGCTGGCATGGTCTACCCCACCACCCTGTCGATCATCACGGCGCTGTACTCGGGCAAGCAGCGCGTGATGGCGATCGCCCTGTGGTCGGGCATCGGGGCCGGCGCGTCCGCTATCGGGCCGGCCATCGTCGGCGGCCTCCTCACCTTCACCTGGTGGGGAGTCGGCTTCGCGCTGACCATCCCCCTGGCCGCCCTCGCCCTCCTCCTGTGCCTTCGGCTGCCGAGCAAGACCGGCGAGCTCAGCGACTCCGTGGACCACCTCGGCGGGATCCTCTCGGCCATCGGGATCGGGACCCTCATCGCCGCCATCACGTTCGCGCCCACGCCCGGCCAGGGCTTCGTCGCCCTGATCCTGGCGGCGATCGCCGCCGCCTCTCTCATCGCATTCCTCGTGCAGGAGAAGCGCACGGCCGACCCGCTCTTCGACCTCGTCGTGGCCCGGCGCCGGACGTTCTGGGTGGCGGCTCTCGCCGGGATCATCGTGTTCGGCTCGCTCATGGGTGCGATGTTCATCGGCCAGCAGTTCATGCAGAACGTCCTCGGGTACAACTCCTTCGAGGCCGGCACCGGGATCCTGCCCGCCGCCCTGACGCTGGTCCTCCTGTCCCCCGTCGCCGCAATCCTCATCCGCCGGTTCGGATCGCGCGTGACGCTGGCCCTCGGCTTCGTCCTCGTCGGCCTCGGGTTCGCGGCGATGTTCCTGTGGACGGAGTCCAGCCCCTACGCCGTGGTCGGCGCGACGTACGCCGTCCTCGGCGCGGGCGTTGCCATCGCCGCGGCTCCCGCCTCACGGGCGATCATGTCCTCGGTGCCCGCGCAGGACCTGGGCATGGGCTCAGCGACCAACGACCTGCAGCGCGACCTCGGCGGCGCCATCATGCAGGCCGTCATGGGGACGCTGCTGGTCGTGCGCTACGCCCGGGACATCACCGACGCCTTCAACGCCGCGCCGGCAGATGAGCAGAGCCAGCTCTCCGATCAGGCCATCACGCTGATGACCCAGTCCTTCACCGGCGCCGAGGAGGCGGCCCAGAGCCTCCCGGCCCAGTACTCCGCCAGCCTGCTCGAGGCCGCGAAGCAGGCCTTCACGGATGGCTCCACTGTGGCCTAAGCGGCCGGACTCGTCGCGGTCATCGCAGGCCTCGTGATCGTCGTCACCCTCTACCCGCGCAAGGACAAGGAGACGGAGATCCTGGCGCAGTACGCCGGCCCAGCCGGGGACGATCAGCCGGCGCCCGCCTCGAAGGGATAGCGCGCTCCGGCCGATAGGGTTGCGGACGTGGCCGAACGTCTCATCCTGCACATCGGGCCCCGCAAGACCGGCACGACGTACCTTCAGCGCGTGCTCCAGCAGCTCTCCCCCACCCTCGCGACCCAGGGCGTCCTCTACCCCGTCGACTTCCGCGGCAAGGAGGACTACAACCACGTCGGCGCGGTCAACGACCTCACGTTCGCCGAGGAGACGCAGCGCCCCGAGCGCTGGTCGGACAAGGCCGGGGACGACTGGAACGCCCTCGTGCGGGCGGTGAGCGACTACGACGGGACCGTGGTCCTCTCGGCGGAGATGATCGGGGGGCTGCGACCCGCCGCCGCGGAGCGACTCATCACGGGGCTCGGGGTCGCCAACGTCGACGTCGTCATCACCATGCGCGACCTCGGACGCATCTTCCCCTCCTCCTGGCAGCAGCACGTCCGCAACACCCACCCCCAGGACTACAAGGCCTACCTCGAGCGGCGCACCCGCGAGCGCGGCACCCTCCCCCCGATCCAGATGCAGGAGGTCTGGGACTCCGATCGCGAGCAGACCTTCTGGCGCTCCTACGCGTATGGCGCGCTCGTGCGCCGGTGGCAGCGGCTCGTGCCCCCGGACCGCGTCTGCGTCGTCACCCTC
>JBJTJS010000006.1:0-9233 GCA_046096085.1 bacterium | reverse complement strand
CGGCATGGACTTGGCATCCTCGGCCATGACGGCCGAGCCGGAGCTGGACATCCCCGCGCCCTGCGGCTGGCCCGGCGCGGGCAGGGCCGGCAGGGGCGGGCTCGGCGCGCCCAGGACCGGGAGCACATCCTCGGGCGCGGTGGGGGCCCCCGCGGCGATGGCCTGGCCCTCCGGTGCCGTGACGCGCCCCAGTGCCACGCCGCCGAGCGCGACGCCGGCGAGGACGACCACCCCTGCCGCAATGGAGCCCCCGATGAGCCAGCCGCGGCCGCGGCGCTTCTGAAGGCTCGCAACATCGCGCGTATCCGATCCGCCACCGGCCAGCACCCGCTCGCGGATGCCTGTGACGTCGGGCGGCGGCGCATCGCTGGCGGGATCCGCACGGGCCAGCCTCGCCTGGGCATTCGCCCACGCCTCGGGAGCCGGTTCTGGCGCTTCGGTCGAGGGGTCCTCGGGGGTTGTCATGGCCCTCACCTCCACCCTGCCTATGTCACGGGGAGCCCGCTTCTTTCACCCCGTGCGCGGAAAGGTGCCCCACCAGGCGCGACCTGGCCCGGGACAGCGCCGCAGCGGCACCCCCAGCGCTGATGCCGAGCGCTGCGGCCAGGTCGGCTCCCGAGAGTCCCTCCCACGCCGACAGGCGCCGGACCTCCCGGTCCCGGGGCGACAGCTGACGCCAGGCCGCTGCCAGCGCCGCGTCGCGCGTGACGATGTCGGCAGGATCGGACTCGTCGATGCCCTCCAGGCTGCCGAGGTCCTCCACCGGGATATCGGTACGCCGGCGGCGGTGGTTGGCGAGGAGCCGGCGGGCGACGGCGTACAGCCAGGGGAGCTCCGCGTCGAGGGGGACCTCGTCGAGCCGACGCCAGGCCACGATGAAGACCTCGGAGGTGAGGTCCTCGGCCTGCGTGGCGGGATCCGGGGCACCGGTGAGGCGCCGCAGCAGGTAGCGGTGGACGGGGACGGCGTACTCGTCGACCATCGCACCGATGCGATCGGCGCTGCCTGCCTCCACGGACACCTCCTCGACGATCCCGACGGCTCGGACGCATCCGACCGTCCGCCGGATCCCCTCAGGGTCCGACGATGAGAGAACGGTAGTCCGCCGCGGTCGCGGGACGGTCGAGGAGACGCCCGTCGGGCAGGGGGACCGCCAGCGGCTGCCCCTCGGGCGTCACGAAGACCACCCCGGACACCTCGTTGATCCCCGTGAGGGTGAGGACCACCTGGCCGAGGAGAAGGACCTGCTCGGCCGGCGGGAGCTGGGAGAAGGCCGGGCTGACGGAGACCGTGGTCACGCCCACGCGCGGGGGATCGTTGGGGACGGCCGTCACGAGGGGCTGGCCGGTGAACGGGTCCACCACGAGCGTGCGCAACCGGGGGTCGTCGGCGGGCGGCCCGATCGCCAGGGCGGTGATGAGGCTCGGGGCATCCCGCGTCGCCACGGCACCGACCACCGGCGTCACCGTGCTCTCCTCCACGAACCACAGCCGCGCCGAGGCCAGCGGAGGCACCGGTCCCTCGGTGGGCGTCTCGGTCGGACTGGGTACGAACGTCGGCAGGGCTCCCGATGGCAGCGGCCTCGGTGCGGCGTCGAGGGGTACGCCGCACCCGGCGAGGAGGGCGACAAGGGCGAACGCCGCACCCGCGTATCGCGCCCTCACAGATCACCGGCCAGGGTGAGAACGAAGCGAGCGCCCCCCGCGGGCGACCGCTCGACCGAGATGTCGGCGCCCATCGCCACGGCCTGCTCGCGCACCAGCGCGAGGCCGAGGCCTGCCCCATCGGACTCACCCCCGCTGGTGCCGCGCGCGAAAGGCTCGAACAGCCGCGGCACGTCGTCGGGGTCGATGCCGGGGCCGGCGTCGTCCACGCACACCCGGGCCATGCCCGACTCCTCGACGATGAGCACCGAGGTGAGGCCGGCCCCGTGACGCTGGGCGTTGTCGACGAGGTTCGCGACGATCCGCTCGAATCGCCGCGGATCGACGCGGAAGAGGGGTTCGTCGCCGATGACCAGGGTCTCGTCGATGCCGCGGTCGCGCAGGACCTCCCGGCACAGCCGTGCCACGTCCGACGTCTCGACCTGCAGGTCGGCATCCCCCGTCATGCGGCCGATCTCGAGCAGGTCCAGCACCATCTGGGACAGGCGGCGCACCTGGCGGGCCAGCACGTCGACGAGTTCGGCGTCCCGCGGGCCGAAGCCCCCCTTGCGCCGCTCGAGGAGCTCGGCCGTTCCCAGCACGGAGGTGAGCGGCGAGCGCAGTTCATGACTGACGTTCGCGGAGAACCGTCGCTCCCGGGCGATACGCGACTGCACGGCATCGGCCATCTCGTTGAACGACTCCCCGATCGGATCGAGATCGGGATCGCCCGTGATCTCCACTCGCGCGGACAGGTCACCCGACGCGATGCGCTCGGCGCCTGCGGAGAGGTCGCGTAGGGGACGCAGGAGCCGTCCCCCGGCGTACCGGCCGATGAGGGTGCCCGCGGCGAAGGCGAGGAGGGCTAGGCCGGCCAGGACCCAGCCGCTCACGATGAACGTGTCGTTGAGGTCGCGCAGGGAGGACACCTCCACGTAGGCGCCCTCGTCCGGCAGCCGAACGGAGACCACGAGGTAGGGATCGCTTCCCAGGGAGAGGCTCTGGATGGCGCCACCGGACTCGAGCGTGATGCGCGAGAGGGCGTCAGGCAGGGAGTCGGGCGACACCGTGATCCCGCTGGTGTACCACTCGTCATCGACGTAGAGGAGCGACTGAGAGGTGCCGACGGAGGGGATCTCCTCCAGCACCAGCGCGGGCTCGAGACCGCTGGCGAGGCCCGCCGATGCCGCCCGGGCGTCGATGAGGGCCCGGGAGAGCACGGCGGTCTCCCGCTGGCTGACGAAGTACGTGCGGGCGAGGAAGTAGGTCGCCCCTGACACCGCGACCGCCACGAGCAGCGACAGGACGCCGAAGGTCAGCGCCACGCGCGACCTCAGGCCGAGCCGCACGTCAGTCCTTGAGCCGGTATCCGAACCCGCGGACCGTCACCAGGTGCGCGGGATTCGCGGGGTCTTCCTCGATCTTGGAGCGCAGGCGGTAGACGAGGTTGTCCACGATGCGGCCGTCACCCGCATTGCCGTAGCCCCAGACCCGTCGAAGCAACTCGTCGCGGCTGAGGACCCGGCCGCGGGCGAGGAGGAGCTCCTGCAGGACACGGAACTCGATGCGCGACAGCATGACCGGCTCACCTCGCAGGAGCACCTCCGCGGTGTCCGGATGCAGTTCGATCTCCCCGCACGACAGGGGCGCCGGCTCCGATTCGGTGGGCGAGGTGCGCCGCAACTGCGCGCGGATTCGGGCCGACAACTCCTTGGTGACGAAGGGCTTGGTGACGTAGTCGTCTGCGCCGGCCTCGAGGCCAGCCACCACGTCGTGGCTGTCGGTCTGGGCCGAGACGACGATGATGGGCACCTGGCTCTGTCCGCGCAGGCTGCGGATCACGTCGAACCCGTGGATGCCCGGGAGTCGCAGATCGACCAGGACGACATCCGGCTGCTCGTCCTGGACGGTGACGAGCCCCTCCTCGCCGGTCGTGGCCTCCAGCACGCGATGGCCCTCCTCCTCGAGGAATGCCCGCAGCACGAGGCGGATCGCCTCGTCGTCCTCGATCACCATCACGGTCCGGCTCATGGCTCCATTCAACCCCGTGAGGTATCCGGTCGGAAGCCGAGGCGTGCGGCATCCTCGGCAGAGTCGACGTCGTCCGAGGCCCCCCACTGGTCCATGAGGGCGACCACGGTGCGGGAGCGGAGGTCCTCCAGGGCCCGGCGGATGGGCATGCCGGCCCCATCGCCGTACCGCCGCGTGACCGCCGTCAACGGGGCGACCGCGTAGACCGCGGTCATCGGCTGCTCGCGGCCGAGGTCGTCGACGACGGTCGCGACCGCGGCATCGTCGATGACCTGCCGCAGCGCCGGGATGGCGTCGGCACCGCGCGGTGCGTCTCCGGCGAGCACCGCGACGTGCGTCGCCTCGGGCGGGAGGCAGGACAGCCCGGCCACCAGCGCAGCGCACGGCCCGGATCCCGGAGGCTCCTCGCGCGCCCAGACGACGGGAACAGGCAGCGGCACTTCGGGCCCGACGACGACGACAGGGTCGGCGACCTCCGCCGCTCCCAGGACCGTCACCTCGAGCAGGGTGCGCCCGGTGGCATCGCGGGCGGCGAGCTTGTCCGAGCCGAACCGCGAGGAGGCGCCGCCCGCGATGACGATCGCGGCTAGGGAGCCCACTCCGGCTTCCGCTTCTCCAGGAACGCGGTCATTCCCTCGCGTGCCTCCCCGGACGTGAACAACGACGCGGAGATCTCAGCAGACCACGTGAATGCGTCGTCCCGCGTCATCGTCGGCACTCTGCGCAGCAGCGCCTTGGTGCTCGCGAGGGCCTCCGGGCCGGCCAGGAGCAGCGCATCGACGACGGCGTCGACCTCAGCGTCGAGCGCTTCCGGCTCCGCGACCGACGGGACGAGGCCCGCCTCGAGGACGCGGTCGGCACCGACGCGCTGTCCGGTGAGCATGAGTTCCTGCGCGGCCCGGCGACCCATCACCTGCAGGCACACGACGCAGATGTGGCGGGCGCCACCCCGACCCTGACCTCGCTGAAGGCGAACTTGGCCTCCGCCGACGCCACGGCCAGGTCGCATGCGGCGACCAGCCCATTGCCCCCTCCCGCCACGTGCCCCTGGATGCGGCCGACGATGGGCTTGGGATGGTCGAGCATGGCGGTGAGAACTCCGACGAGAGCGGTCGTGCCGCCCGATGCGAACCCTCCCTCAGCGGCCTGAAGGGCACCGGACAGATCCGCCCCGGAGCAGAATGTCGACCCGCTTCCGGTGAGCACCACGACGCGGGTCCCAGGATCGCCAGCGGTAGCGGCCAGGTGCTCGCGGAGCAGTTCCATGCCCTGGGAGTCGAGGCGGTTCTTGGCTTCGGGCCGGTTGAGCGTGATGGTGGCCACGCCGTCCCGCGTGGAGAGGACGACGGCGTCATCGCTCACTTCTTGCCCATTCCCTCGAGCATGGCGATGACTCTCAGCATCACCTCGTCGGCACCTCCGCCGATCGACACGAGGCGGGCGTCGCGGAAGTACCGCGCCACCCACATCTCCTCGGCGTAGCCCATGCCTCCGTGGAACTGCACGCAGGTGTCAGCCACCTCGCGCACGAGGCGCCCCACCTTCAGCTTCGCGACCGTGGCCTCACGCGTGACGTCGTGGCCCTCGATGAAGCGGTCCGCCGCGTGCTGGAGGAACCCGTCGAGCGTGTCGACGTCGGCGTAGAGCTCGGCCAGCCGGTACTGCAGGTGCTGATTGGCGAGTAGGGGCTTGCCGAACGCCACGCGCTGCTGGAGGTACTCCTTGGTGCGGTCGAGGGCCTTGCGGGCCCCGGCGACGGCGATGTAGGCGCCCACGAGCCGCTCGTCCTGGAACTGCGCCATCTGCTGCTGGAAGCCGCGGTCCGGCTCGCCGATCGTGTTCGTGACAGGCACGCGCACGTCGTCGAGCACGATCTCCGCGGTATCACTCGCGCGGTTGCCCATCTTCTCGATCTTTCGTCCGACGGAGAAGCCGGGGGTGGTCGTGGGCACGACGATGAGGCTCATGCCGTGGTAGTCGCCGGGCTGCGCGTCGGGGTCCGTGCGCGCGAGCAGGCACAGCCAGTCGGCCTGGGTCCCGTTGGTGATCCACATCTTCCGGCCGTTGATGACCCAGTCGTCGCCGTCGCGCACCGCCCGGGTGCGGATGCCGGCCACATCGGAGCCGGCGTCCGGCTCGCTCACCGCGATGGAGCACACCATCTCCCCGCGCAGCGTCGGCTCGAGGTAGGCCTTCTTGAGCTCGTGCGAGCCGTAGCGCGCGAGGGCAGGCGTCGCCATCGATGTCTCCACGGCGATCGCCATGGCCACTCCGGCGCAGTTCAGCCGGCCCAGTTCCTGGGCCAGGACGTACGTGTAGGAGTGGTCCGCGCCGCCTCCGCCGTAGGCGGGGTCGTACTCCAGGCCCAGCGCACCGATCTCGCCCAGCTTCGGGAAGAGCTGGTGCGCGGGGAAGATGCCGGCCTCCTCCCACTCGTCGACGTGCGGGTTGATCTCCTCGTCGACCAGCCGGCGCACCGACTTGCGGAACTGCTCATGCTCCTCGGTGAACTGCATCTAGCTCCTCCTCGGTCGTTGCGTCGTCTCCAGGCCCAGCGACCCGGCCCACAGTCGCGTGAGGGTGTCCACCGCGACCTCCTCATCGTGGCTCTCGCCACGGCCGAACCAGTGCCGGGCGAACCCCTCCACCATCGCGCAGAGCGCGGCTGCGGCGGCATGTGCGTCGAGGTCATCACGGGCGAGACCATCGTCCTGCAGATGGCGCAGCGTCGCCGCGACACGGTCGACGTGGGTGCGGCGCAGGTCGGCCAGGACGGCCCGGAATGCGTCATCCGACGCCGCGGCCTGCTCGACTACCTCGAGGAGGCGTGCGTTCGCCCGGTAGGCATCGAGATAGCGCTGGTTCGCCAGGTGGATGCGGGCCACCGGGTCCGTCTCGTCCGGCGTGCGCAGCGACGCGTAGAGGTCGTCGACCAGGGACTCGATGACGGCCATGAGGATGGTGTCCTTCGTGGAGAACCACGTGTAGACCGTGCCGTGGCTCACCCCGGCCGCCTCCGCGATATCGCCCATGCGCGTTGCGTCGTAGCCGCGATCCTCGAACACGCCGCGAGCCGCGACGACGAGCGCGTCTCGCGTGCGCCGTCCGCGGTCGGTCAAGGGGACCGCGCTCATGACAGGTCCGTCCCCGGCGCCGGCAGCAGGTGCTCGGGGACGGGCACCACCCGGGCCCGCAGGTGCTCCCCTAGCCCCTTGGCCTGCGGGTCGCTGCGGGCGTTCTGCGACACCCCGCGACCGAGCAGGCCGTGGATGACGACGTTGACCGCGCGGAGGTTCGGCAGGGGGTGGACGTCGATGGCGAGGTACTCCGCCTCCGGCAGCAGCGCGCGCACCCGATGCTCGTCGAGGAACCCCACCAGCCAGGCATAGGCCTCGTCGGCGCACTGCGAGGCCGCGGGGATCCACACGCCCAGGTTGGCGTCGCCACCCTTGTCCCCGCTTCGGGCTCCGACGAGCGCACCGAGCGGGACGACCACCGTGCTGGTGCCGCTCACCTCGCAGAGGACGATCTCGGGACTCGACACCACGGCGGCGGTCTCCGCGCGCAGGTGCGGCGGAAGAGCCACGTCCGCCCCGTCGACGCTCACCCGGGCAGCCACGTGCTGGCGCTCGACGGTCGTCGGCCAGTAGACGCCGTACGGCGTTCCGTCGGCAGGCGGGGCCGTCGGGAACATCCCGGGGTACGACGCCAGCGCCGACTCCACGACCGCGGTCGTGAAGGGCTTGCCCACCGCCTTGGGGTCAGGGTCGCGCACCGTGAGCCGCAGGTGGGACTGCGCCTCGCCGCTGGTGCGCGGGTCGGCGACCGGCGAGGCGATCCACTCGACCTCGAGCTCGCTCACCGGGAGCGTGGATCGCTGCGCCAGGGACAGGGGTGAGACTCCAGGGGCGACTGCTGATTCGAGGTCGATCCCGGCGATCGCCCGCAGCGCGAGGTCCGCCTTCGCTCGAGCGTCGAGACCGGTCATCACCAGCGTCATCGAGTTGCGGAAGCCGCCGAGGTAGTTCGCGGCCACCTTGAGGCGCTCCGGCGCGCTCTCGCCTCGCACCCCGTCGATGAGCACCCGGTCGGGGCCCTCCTGGGTGAGGCGGATGGTGTCGAAGCGCGCGGTGGCGTCGGGATTCGCGTATGCGCGGCCGCCGATCTCATAGAGCAACTGCGCCGTGACGGTTCCGATGGTCACGGCACCGCCTGTGCCGGGGTGCTTCGTGATCACGCTGGCGCCGTCATCGCGCACCTCCGCGATGGGGAAGCCGGGGTGCTCCATTCCCGGCAGCGACGTGAAGAAGGAGTAGTTGCCGCCGGTCGCCTGCGCCCCGCACTCGATGGCATGGCCCGCCACCACCGCCCCCGCGAATCGGTCCAGCGCAGCCGTATCGCCCGCCGCGGCGGCGGCGTATGACCAGCCGTGCCACCAGGCGGCGGGCCCCACCACGAGGGCCGCGTCGGTGACACGGCCGGTGATGACGACATCCGCTCCGGCCGCCAGCGCCGCAGTGATCGGCTCCCCGCCGAGGTAGGCGTTCGCGGTGAGGAAGGAGATGCCCTCGGGGAGCTCGCGAGTGTCGAGGTTGCGCCACTCCTCCGGGAGCTCCGCCATGCGCGGCATGAGGTCGTCGCCCGTGACGACCGCGATGCTGACAGGCCCGAGGCCCAGACTGACCACAGTCTGCGCAAGCGCATCCGCGCAGCCCTCGGGATCGAGGCCCCCCGCGTTGCTCACGACCCTGATGCCCCGGTCTCGGCACGTTCCCAGGACCTCCTCCATCTGGGTGATGAACGTGCGCGCATAGCCGGCACCCGGCCCGTGCTTGAGCCGCTGCCGGGCGAGGATGAGCATGGTGAGCTCGGCCAGCCAGTCGCCGGTGAGCACGTCGATGGGGCCGCCCTCCACCATCTCGCGCGCGGCGGAGAGCCGGTCGCCGAAGAAGCCGCTGCAGTTCGCGACCAGCACCGGGCGGGTCACGTCGTCTCCCCTGTCTCGAGCACGGCCACGACCGCGTGCGCCTCGACGGACTGGCCCTGCACCACGAGCACTTCCGCCACCACGCCGTCGATGTCGGCGGTGATGCGATGCTCCATCTTCATGGCCTCGATCACGACGAGGGTCTGGCCTGCGGCGACGCGGTCGCCTACCGCCACCTCGACAACGGTCACGGTCCCGGGCACGGGCGTCGACGGGCCCCGCGCTCCGGCATCTCCTGAGGAGTCCGGGTAGGGCGACACCCGGTGCCACTGCGTGGACCACAGTTCGTCGTCGACGCAGACCAGGTCGTCGTACGACGAGACCGCGCAGTTCGTGAGGACCCCGTCGATCCGCACCGCCACGCCGCCGCCTGTCGCCCGGACGCTCGCCGGGCCCAGGTCGCGAGGCTCGTCGACGAAGGGCTCGGCGCCGTCCGCGAGCACGCCGATGCGGATGCCGTCGCGCCCCCACAGGGTGGTGACGGTGATGTCCGACTCGGCGCCCATCTCCCGGAGGGGCGTCAGCTCCGGCACCGAGGCCACGTTGCGCCAGCCGGCCGGGACCCCCTCGTC
>JBJTJS010000005.1:0-2849 GCA_046096085.1 bacterium | reverse complement strand
CCCATCAGCATGCATCTCGGCGATGATGCGGTTGAGCTCTCCCACGAGGCCGTCGATCGGTGCCGGGGCGTTCCTGTCGACCGCGACGGCCAGCGGCTCGAGGAACACCGGGTCGCCGACGAGCCGGATCTCCTTGCCCTTCTTGATGGCCTCCTCGATCGTCGGCACAGCCGAGACCACCGCGTCGACGCGGCCGAGCTTGAGGTCCTGAAGGGCCGTGGAGTCGGTGTCGTAGGTCACTATCTCGACGTCGTCGGGCACGAGGAACTCGAAGGCGAATCCGGGAATCTCCAGGGTCCGGTTGAGGTAGAACTCGTAGGTGCAGGCCCCGCACACGCCGATCCGCTTGCCGGAGAGCTGGTCGACGGACTGGATGTCGCTGTCAGCCTTCACCGCGACGCCGGCGGGGGTGAAGTAGTAGGGCTCGGAGAAGCCGAGTACCTCGGCGCGCTCCTTGGTGATGGACATGGAGCCCACCGAGATGTCCCAGCGGTCGTTCCAGTTGCCGGCGGTGATGACATCCCACGCCGGGGTCTCCCACTGGGTGGTGACGCCCATGCGCGAGGCGATCTCGTTGGCGACGTCGATGTCGAAGCCCTGCCACTCCTGGGTGGCCTCGTCGAACGACGACTGCGGCGGGTAGGCCGGGTCGGTGGAGACGCGGAGCACTCCGGCCTCCTTGATCTTGGCGAGCAGGTCGGCCTCGGCCGGCGCGCTGCTCTCAGGGGCCGGGGCGCTGGACTCCGCGGCGCTGCTCTGGGGCGCTGGCGCCGAGGACGATCCCTCGCCCGACGACGTGCTGCTGGATCCGCAGCCGGCGACCACGGCCCCACTGAGGGCCAGGACTCCCACCACGCACAGGGTCTTCAACGAACGCATCAACATCCCCTTCCTCGGTCTGTCCCGCCATTCTGGGGGCCGCCGGGGCCGGGCGGCCCCGAATCGCCGGATTGTTGCCGACCCGTGGCCGAAGCGGGGGTCCCGAGCGCTTGGATGGGCCCGTGACGGAGCCGGCGGCGGACCAGCGCCCCCCTCGGGGCGGCCGGGCCGACCCGACGAAGGCCCCCTACATCGACGCCCTCCGGGCCAACGCCCGCGGCGGCTGGACCCGATGGGCCATCCCGGCGCACCAGGACCAGCCCGACCGCCATCCGGCCCTCGCGGCGCTCGCGGGCCTGGAGGCCCTGGCGATGGACATTCCCATGTTCACCGAGGGCGTGGACCTGGCCGCAGGCGACGAGCGCAGCCCGTACGCCCGATCGCTGGCGCTGGCCGCCGAGGCCTGGGGGGCCCGACGGACGTGGTTCCTCACCGACGGCGCCTCCCAGGGCAACCACGCGGCCTGCCTGGCGCTGCGCTGGCGGGGGCAGCACGCCGTGGTCCAGCGCTCGGTGCACACCTCCGTCGTCGACGGGGCGATCCTCGCCGGGCTTCGGCTCGAGTTCGTCCTGCCCCACGTCGACATCGCGCTGGGGATCGCCCACGGGGTGACGCCCGCCGGCCTCGACGACGCACTCACCGCCCACCCCGGCGCCGCCGGCGCCTACGTGGTGTCGCCGTCGTACTTCGGCGCGGTGTCCGACGTCGCCGGGCTCGCGGACGTGGCCCACCGGCACGGGGTGCCGCTCGTCGTGGACGAGGCCTGGGGATCGCACTTCGGGTTCGACCCCGGCCTTCCCCCCAGCGCCCTATCGTGCGGGGCCGATGTGGTCGTCTCCAGCACCCACAAGCTCGCCGGGAGCCTCACCCAGTCGGCGATGCTCCACCTGGGGGACGGCGTCTTCGCCGACGAGCTCGAACCCCTCCTGGACCGTGCCCTGCGGACGTTCCAGACCACGAGCCCGTCAGCCCTCCTGCTCGCCTCGCTGGACGCGGCTCGCCAGGACCTGCTCCTCAACGCCGGGAACGGCGGCATCGCCCGGAGCATCGCCGACGCGGAACGTCTGCGCGCCCTCCTGGCCGGGGGAGGGCGCTACGCGGACCCGGGTCCGGCGCTCCTGGACTCCCCCGACGTCGTCGGGCTCGATCCGCTGCACGTCGTCGTGGACACGCGCTCGGGCGGGCTGTCCGGCTACCAGGCGCGCACGCTCCTCGAGCAGCAGGCGCGCATCCACGTCGAACTCGCGACGCAGTCGGTCATCGTGGGCATCGTCGGGGCCGGCAGCCGGCTCGACGCGGACTTCGTCGCCGCGGCCCTGCACGCGCTGCCACGCGGGGACGAGGGACCCGGGCCGCTGGCGCTGGCGCTTCCCGCGCCCGGGGCGCGGGCGCTGGACGTGCGCGAGGCGTTCCTCTCCGCGGCGGAGGTGGTCCCGTGGCGAGACGCCGTGGGACGGGTGTCGGCAGACTCGCTGGCGGCCTATCCGCCAGGGGTGCCCAATGTGCTGCCGGGTGAGGTGGTGACCGACGAGGTCGTGCAGTTCCTGCGCGAGACGGCGCGGTCCCCCTACGGGTGGGTCCGCGGCAGCGTGGACCCGGGCACCGATCACCTGCGCGTGGTCTGCTGACCGACCCCCTCGGGGGCCGGTCAGCAGACCGCCGCGTCGTGGCGGGATCAGGCGTGGCGGGAGAAGATCGCGTCGATCTCCGCGCGGTGCGCCGGCGTCAGGGCCAGGGCGCGCTCGCGGTCCCACATCTGCCGAATCGTCAGGCCGTCGTCGGCCGGGAGCTTCTCGCGCCCGCCGAGCCAGGAGGGGAACCTCATGTGCGTCTCCTTGCTGTCGTGGCCCCGCCGGTGGGCGGAGCCGTCCTGTCGCGACCCCCCGTGTGGGCCATGTAAACGGGGACATGATGAGGCGGCCCCTCCGGGCCGCCGGGGCCGGAGTCCGTGGCGAAGATAACCCGCGGCG
>JBJTJS010000004.1:0-7378 GCA_046096085.1 bacterium | reverse complement strand
CCCCCATTGTCACGGGGTTCCCCGGCCACGCCACCCTGCGCACCTGGGATCGCCGCTACGGCCTCGGCCCCACCCAGCACGCTGCGGGCTCCCATCGCCGCTACACCCTCGACGACATCGCACGGCTCGAGCTCATGCGGCGCCATGTCCTCGCCGGGGTCCCCGCGGCAGACGCGGCCCGAGCCGCGCGAGAGTCGGTGGACCCGGCCCGCCCCGAGAGCGTCGAGCCCCCGGCGCCGACCTCGCGTCCGGGCGGCGGCCGTGTCGTCCCGATCCCGGGAGGCACGCCGAGCGCCCGGGGACTCGCGCGTGCCGCGACCGCGCTCGACGCCGATGCCTGCCGGGAGATCGTGGGGCAGACCCTCGACCGACGTGGCGTCGTGTGGACCTGGGATCACCTCATCGTCCCCGTGCTCGTCGGGGTCGGCCAGAAGTGGGAGACAACCGGTCAGGGCATCGAGGTGGAGCACGTCCTGTCCGAGGCGATCCAGTCGGAGTTCAGCGCCCGGGTGGCGAGCGCCGAGCGACGATCGTCGGCCTGCGTCCTGCTCGCCGCCGTCGAGGGCGAACTCCACGTGCTCCCCCTGTGGGCGCTCGCGGCCGGGCTCGCGGAGCGGCACGTGGAGACCCGCATGCTGGGGCCCCGGACCCCCGCGTGCGCGCTCTCCGAGGCCATGCGCCGCCTCGGGCCGGGCGGGGTGGTGCTGTGGTCCCAGCTCCCGGAGACCGCGAGCGCGGCACAACTCGCCCAGCTCCCCGACATGCGCCCGGAGCCGCTCGTGCTCCTCGCCGGCCCCGGCTGGCGGGGGAGCGAGCCGGTGCGGGGGGAGCGGGTCGACGACCTGTCGGAGGCCATCGCCCTCCTCGCCCGCGCCGCCGGCGCGTGAGCCACGTGGGGCGTCGACCCTGGATGGGGTGGTGACGACCGACGACGCCTGGGAGCGGGCCGTCACCCTCGGGTCCCGGGGACGGTATCTCGAGTCGTGGGCGGTCCTGGACGCTCGCGGGCGCGAAGACGCGCCGGCCCTCACCCTCCGCGCGAGTCACCTGCGCCAGATCGGGGAGGGTGAGAGCGCGATGGCCGGCGACCGGTCCGCCCTGCTCATCGCCCGGGACCAAGAGGAGCGCGCGGACGCCCGGATCGGGATGTCGGCCGACCTTCTCTGCGCGGGTGACGCGCATGCCGCTGCGCGCGAACTCGACGCCGCTGCGCCGGACGCTCTCGCGGCAGGCTGGCGGACGTCGACCCGGCTCGCCTGGGTACGCGCGGAGGTCGCGCTGGCCGGCGGCGATGTCGACAGCGCCCTGCGCCAGGCGGGCGAGGCCGCGCGGCTCAGTGCGCCGAACTCTGCGCGCCACGAGGCGAAGTCGCGGATCATCCGCGCGGCCGCGCTGCTGTCGCCGGGCGCGACCGGGACCGACGGGGAGGCCGGTGGCGACAGCGTCGCCGAGGGCCTCGCCGACCTCATCGCGGCCGCTGCAACGCTGCGCCAGGCAGGCCTCGCCACGCTGCAGTGGCCGGCTGCCCTGGTGGCCCTGGATGCCCTCGAGCGGGGGGCCGCCACGGGTCGGTCCCCCGGCGCCTCGCAGGCGCTCGCGCGCCTGGTCGTCGAGGGCCGATCCGCCGCGTCGCTCATCGCCGAGCACCTTCCCCCCGACCTCGCGGCCCGTTGGCTCGCCCGCCCCGACGTCGTGCGCCTGGCCGCGACCGACCGCGAGTAGCCTGGGCCCATGGAGCCAGGCACGCTTCCGGAGCCCTTCGCCTACCTCGGCCTGACGTTCGACGATGTCCTGCTCCTGCCGGCCGAGTCCGACGTGGTCCCCAGCGAGGTCGACACGTCGTCCCGCCTGACCCGCGGCATCACGGTCCGCGTGCCCCTGCTGTCGAGCGCGATGGACACCGTGACCGAGGGGCGCATGGCCATCGCCATGGCCAGGCAGGGCGGCGTCGGCATCCTGCACCGCAACCTCTCCATCGACGACCAGGCGGCGCAGGTCGACATGGTCAAGCGCTCCGAGGCCGGGATGGTGAGCAACCCGATCACCTGCTCGCCCGACGCCACCCTCGCCGAGGTGGACTCCCTGTGCGGTCGCTATCGCGTGAGCGGCGTCCCCGTCGTGGACCAGGCGGGGGTCCTCGTCGGCATCATCACCAACCGCGACATGCGCTTCGAGGACGACATGTCGCGCCCGGTGCTCGACGTCATGACGCCGATGCCCCTGGTGACCGCACCCGTCGGCGTGGATCCGGAGGACGCCCTGAGGCTGCTCGCCCGCCACAAGGTGGAGAAGCTGCCGCTGGTGCATCCCGATGGCAGGCTCGGCGGCCTCTTCACGGTCAAGGATTTCGTGAAGTCCGACAAGTACCCCCTCGCGACCAAGGACGCCGATGGCCGGCTCGTGGTCGGGGCCGCGGTCGGCGTGGGCCCCGATGCGGAGAAGCGTGCGCACGCCCTTATCGAGGCAGGCGTCGACCTCCTCGTCGTCGACACCGCGCACGGCCACTCGCGCGCGGTGCTCGAGATGGTGGCCCTGCTCAAGCGCACCACCGCGGTCGACGTCGTCGGCGGCAATGTCGCCACGCGCGAGGGGGCCCAGGCGCTCGTCGATGCCGGCGCCGACGGCATCAAGGTGGGGGTCGGACCGGGTTCCATCTGCACCACGCGCGTCGTGGCGGGCGTGGGCGTGCCCCAGATCTCGGCCATCTACGAGGCCAGCCTCGCGGCCCGTCCGGCCGGCGTCCCCATCATCGGGGACGGCGGCGTGCAGTTCTCCGGGGACATCGCCAAGGCGCTCGTCGCCGGAGCCGACACGGTGATGCTCGGAAGCCTCCTGGCCGGATGCGAGGAGGCCCCCGGCGACATCGTCTTCGTCAACGGCAAGCAGTACAAGTCGTACCGGGGGATGGGCTCCCTCGGGGCGATGCAGTCGCGAGGCCAGGGCCGCTCGTACTCCAAGGACCGCTACTTCCAGGACGACGTCCTCAGCGACGACAAGCTGGTGCCCGAGGGCATCGAGGGGATGGTCCCCTATCGCGGGCCCCTCTCGATCGTCGCCCACCAGCTCACGGGTGGCCTGCGAGCCTCGATGGGCTACTCCGGGGCGACGACGATCCCGCAACTGCACGAGAAGGGACGCTTCGTGCGCATCACCGCGGCGGGGCTCAAGGAGAGCCATCCGCACGACGTGGTGATGACGGTCGAGGCCCCCAACTATCACGGCCGTTAGGGGCGGGCAGTGGCGGACATCGAGATCGGCCGGGGCAAGCGCGGCCGCGTGGGCTACTCCTTCGACGAGGTTGCCGTGGCGCCGAGCCGCCGCACCCGGGCGGTCGAGGAGGTGTCGACCGCGTGGCGCATCGACGCCTACGCCTTCGACGCCCCCATCATCGCGGCGCCGATGGACTCCGTCGTCTCGCCGCAGTCCGCGGTGACCCTGGGCCGACTGGGGATCCCTGCCGCGCTCAACCTCGAGGGGCTGTGGGGCCGCTACCCCGATCCGCTGCCGGTGCTGGAACGGATCCGCTCCCTGCCCGAGGACGAGGCGGTCGCCGGGCTGCAGCGCCTCTACGGTGAGGCGCCCATCGACCCCGACCTCATCGCGCGCTGCATCCTCCAGATGCGCGAGGGAGGCGTCCCCGTGACGGTGGCCGTCTCCCCCCAGTCGGCCGCGGAGCTGACCCCGTACGCCGTGGCGGCAGGCATCGACCTGCTCGTGATCCGCGGGACCACCGTGTCGGCGGAGCATGTCTCGGCCAGCGGCACTCCGCTGAACCTCAAGACGTTCATCTACGACCTCGACGTCCCCGTCATCGTCGGCGGCTGCGCGACGTACCAGGCCGCGCTGCATCTCATGCGCACGGGTGCCGCCGGCGTGCTCGTCGGGTTCGGCGGGGGGGCAGCGCACACGACCTCCGACGTCCTCGGCATCAGGGTCCCGATGGCGAGTGCGGTCGCCGATGTCGCCGCGGCCCGGCGGGACTATCTCGACGAGTCCGGGGGCCGCTACGTCCATGTGATCGCCGACGGGTCGGTCGGCTCCAGCGGGACGCTGGTGAAGGCCATCGCCTGCGGGGCCGATGCCGCCATGCTCGGTTCCGTCTTCGCGCGCGCGACCGACTCCCCCGGCCGGGGAGTGCACTGGGGGGCGGAAGCCTGGCACTCCGACCTCCCCCGGGGGGAGCGCAAGGAGCTCGGAGTCGTCGGCACCTTCGAGCAGATCCTGCGCGGGCCCTCGGCCACGGCGGACGGGTCGGCGAACCTCGTCGGCGCCCTGCGCAAGGCGATGGCCACGACCGGCTACAGCGACATCAAGGAGTTCCAGCGCATCGACGTGGTCCTCAGCCCGTCGCCGTGACATGGGAGGGAGGTGCGCCCGGGGTGGGTGACCGTCTCGGACCCGAGGAACGGCGGGCTGCCGTAGCCGCCCTGCGCGGCACACCCCTCGACGTGCTCGTCATCGGTGGCGGCGTCGTGGGCTGCGGGGCCGCGCTGGACGCGGCGGCCCGCGGCCTCGACGTCGGGCTGGTGGAACAGTCCGATCTCGCGGCGGGGACGTCGTCAAGGTCCTCCCGACTGGCCCACGGCGGCCTGCGCTACCTCGAGCAGCGCGAGTTCCACCTGGTGCGCGAGGCCCTCACCGAGCGCGGCCTCCTCCTGGACCGGCTCGCCCCGCACCTCGTGCGCCCCATCCCCTTCCTCTTCCCCGTGAGCAAGCGCTGGGAGCGCCCCTACGTCGCCTCCGGCGTGCGCCTCTACGACATGCTCTCCAAGGTCGGTGCCTACGGCGGCACGATGCCGCGGCCGAAGAGCCTCAACCGCGATGAGGCGAAGGCCCTCGCACCGGACCTGGACACCGGTGAGATCGCCGGAGCAGTGCGCTTCCACGACGCCCAGATCGACGACGCGCGGCACACCGTGGCCGTGGCGCGCTCGGCGGCCGCGCTGGGGGCGCACGTCGTCACGAGGACTCGCGTCGTGCGTCTCCTCCTCGAGGAAGGCGCTGTGGTGGGCGCCAGCGTGCACGACGACCTGACCGGGGAGGACTACGACATCCGCGCCCGCGTCGTGATCGCCGCGGTGGGCATCTGGACCGACCAGATCCTCCGCATGGCGGGTCAGGCCGGTGAGCCGCGCGTGCGGCAGAGCAAGGGCGTGCACCTCGTGGTGCCGGGAAGTGCCATTCGTTCCACCACGGCGATGATCGCGCGCACGCCGACGAGCGTGCTCTTCCTCCTCCCCTGGGCAGGCAAGTGGCTCGTCGGCACCACGGACACGCCCGCGGACGACGACGTCGACCTCGCGAACCCTCAGGCGACGGACGAGGACGTCGATTACCTTCTCGCGCAGGCCAACCGCTGGCTTGCCCGCCCGCTGTCACGCGACGACGTGCTCACCACGTACGCCGGATACCGACCGCTCATCGCCGAGGGCGACGAGGACGATCCCACGGCGACTCTCTCGCGGGAGCACGCGATCTTCCGCCCCTGCCCCGGCCTCGTCGCCATCGCGGGCGGCAAGTACACGACCTACCGGGTGATGGCCGCGGACGCGGTGGACGCGGCGGTGGAGCAGCTCGAGGGCGAGATACCCGACTCCTCGACGGCGGAGATCCCGCTGGTCGGCGCCGACGGATTCGCCGTGGACTGGCAGCGCCGCTCGGCCATCGCCGAGGAGCTGGGCCTGCCCCTGGAGATGACCGAGCGCCTGCTGCGCCGCCATGGCTCCCGGATCAGCGAGATCCGCGGCCTCATCGCCGAGGACCCGAGCCTCCGCGAGCCTCTCCTCGACGGCGAGCCGTACTTGCGCGCCGAGGCGGTCCTCGCGGCCACCCACCAGGGCGCTCTGGGACTCGGCGACGTCCTCGATCGCCGGCTGCGCCTCGGGCTGGAGACGGCGGACGGCGGTCTCGCCGCCGCCGAGGCGGCAGCGCCCCTCGTGGCCGAGGTCCTGGGCTGGGATGCCGCGCGCACGGGGGAGGAACTCCGGGCGTACGCCGCGACGGCGGCCGCCCGAACCCGACGGGCCGACGATCCCGTGCCGGCCGAGTAGCCCTTCGGAGCAGCGGGCACGCCCCGGGGCGGCGGACCGTAGCATCAGGCCATGGTCGCCTCGGTGGACGCCGCATCCCGCACCGGTCCGTCGCTCATGCGCAGGTTCGCGGTCGCCGACGACGCGGTCACCCTCGACGTGAGGGCGCCGTTCACCGGCGAGGTGCTCCACGCACTTCCCCTGTCGACGCCCCGCGATATCGACGCGGCGACGACCCGGGCGCGTGAGGCCCAGGAGAGATGGGCTCGCGTCCCCGTCCGCGAGCGCGCGCGCATCGCTCTGCGCTTCCACGACCTCGTCCTCGATCGCCGACACGAGGCCATGGACATCCTGCAGTGGGAGACCGGCAAGGCCCGCCGCGATGCCCTGGAGGAGGTCCTCGACGTCTGCGTCGTCAGTCGCTACTACGCCAGGCGCGCGCCCGCGCTCCTGCGCCCGCGCCGTCGGGCGGCTGCCCTTCCCCTGCTCGTGGGCGTGCGCGAGATCCGCAAGCCGGTCGGTGTCGTGGGCATCATCGCCCCCTGGAACTACCCGCTCACGCTCGCCGCCAGCGATGCCGTGCCCGCGCTTCTCGCCGGCAACGCCGTGATCGTGAAGCCGGACCCGCAGACCAGCCTCATCGCCGCGTGGGTGGCCGAGCAGTTCCTGCTCGCCGGACTGCCCGACGGCCTCTTCACGGTGGTCACGGGCGACGGGCCCGGGATCGGGGGAGCGGTCATCGACTCCGTCGACTACGTCATGTTCACGGGCTCGAGCGCGACCGGCAGGCTCGTGGCGGAGCGCTGCGCCCGACGTCTCATCGGGTGCTCCCTGGAACTCGGCGGCAAGAACGCCATGATCGTGCGCGCCGACGCCGACCTCGGCCGGGCGGCCGAGATCGCCGTGCGCGCATGCTTCGCCAACTCCGGTCAGCTGTGCATCTCCATGGAGAGGATCTACGTCCACGAGGATGCATACGACGAGTTCGTCGCCCGCTTCATCCCGCGAGTCCTGTCCCTGTGCGTCTCCGCGACCCCCGGCTGGGGCGCCGACATGGGCGTGCTCATCTCGCCCGAGCACCTGGAGAGGGTGCGCACGCATGTCGATGACGCCGTGGCCGCCGGAGCGACGGCCCTGGCGGGCGGGCGGGCTCGCCCGGACATCGGGCCGACGGCGTACGAGCCCACGGTGCTCGAGGGTGTCCGTGAGGACATGGCGGTGTGCCGCAACGAGACCTTCGGGCCCGTGGCCGCGCTCTACCGGGTCCGCGACGACGACGAGGCGGTGCGGCTCGCCAACGACACGCGCTACGGCCTCAACGCGAGCGTCATCACCCGCGACCTGCGCGC
>JBJTJS010000003.1:0-4020 GCA_046096085.1 bacterium | reverse complement strand
CCGCCGAAGTCCCCACCCCCGAAGCCGCCGCCGCCGCCGAAGTCGCCGCCGCCGAAGCCGCTGCCCTGGCCGCCGCCGCCACCGCCGCCCATGGGCATGCCGCCGATCCCCGCGGTGCTCACTCCGGTGGCCGCCGGCATGAACGCACTGGCGAGGAGGGTCCCCATGAACATCGCCGGGAGCACCTGGCCGAAGGAGTCGAAGTATCCGCGGGCATACGGGGCGTACGACGGCCCCGCGTCGTAGTAGGGCACCCGCCGGCCGGCGTACTCGACCTCGCGCGACTGCGGTGCCCCACCGGCCTGGACGGCGGCGGCGCACGCGGCGCAGGCCGGGACCGGGTGCGGCGGAGCACCCGCTGACGCCCACATGACGTCCGTCGCACTCGGGCCGTGGCGCGGGTCGAAGAAGCAGGGCGCGCGATGCTGGGGGAGGGCACGCCCGTCCATGCGCGCCTCGACGCAGGCGAGGGCATAGCGCCCCTCCTGCAGTTCGCTCGTGGCCCGCGTCACGTCGGCGTCGGACGTGGCTGTCGCCGCTGCGTCGCTGGCCCGGGAGTACGAGTCGAGTGCCTTCTGCAGGTCGGCGCGCCCGGCGTCGTCCAGTCGCGGATCGGTGAGGTCGAAGGACCCGAGCCGCTCGCCCAGTGACGTGACGTCCTCGTCGAGGACGCCGCGCATCTGCGCGAGCTCGCGCGCCTTCGTGCGGCGCGACCGGCGGACGAGGAAGAAGATGACAACCCCGGCGATGAGGGCGATGACGAGCAGGATGATGAGACCGCTGAAGCCGGATCCCCCGCTGGTGCCCGACGACGATGCGCCGGAGGCGCCTCCGGCGGCGTAGTACTCGTCGACGCCGGTCACGAAGGCCTCGAGCACGGCGTAGGGCCCGGCGGAGGACTGCGCCGCGAAGGCCTCGTCGGCGATCGGCGTCACCGACCCGCTCGTGGAGCCTGCGCGGAAGGAATTGCCGGCGATGACGGCGTAGACGCCGTTGCGGCCGACGGCGTTGCGCAACTCGCGCAGGAGGCTGTCGGGGCCTCCTGCAGAGGTCGCCAGGGACGCGGGGACGACGGCGATGTAGATCGGGAGCCCCGTGGCGGCGATCTGCGCGCGCAGGTCGTCGGCCTGGCCGGTGGTGAGCGCGTTCTCGGCGGCGGGGTCGTTGTAGACCGCGTCGCTGCGCAGCGAGGCCGCGACGGTGTCGACGGTCGCGGCACCCGCGGGGGGAGCGGCGACCAGCGCCAGGGCCAGGCCCAGGAGCGGGACGAGCAGGAGGGCCAGCCGGGATCGCGGTGCGGTCATGTCTCGACGGTACCCCCAGGGCAGTCCCGCGGCCACCGCCCCGGGGAGCGTGCGGGCGGGGTGCGGCCCGCTCAGTCCCGGATCTCGCAGAGGGTCGTGCCCGTCGGCACGGTCGCCCCGACCTCGGCGGACAGGCCGGTCACCGTGCCGGCCCGGTGAGCGGTGAGGGGCTGCTCCATCTTCATGGCCTCGAGGACGACAATGAGGTCGCCGACCGCGACCTGCTGCCCGTCCTCGACGGCCACCTTCACGATCGTCCCCTGCATCGGCGCCACGAGGGCTTCCCCCGTGGCGGTGCTGCCGGCCGCCTTGCCGGCACGCGGGCGCGGCTTCGCGCCGTTGCCGGTGGGGCGCGGCGCGGCCAGGGCCGCGGGCAGGGTCACCGAGAGCCGCTTGCCGTCCACTTCCACGACGAGGGTCTCGCGCCCCGCGTCGTCCGTCCCCCCGTCGACGGTGCCGGAGTAGGGCGGGATCTCGTTGACGAAGTCCGTCTCGATCCAGCGGGTGTGGACCCTGAACGCCTCGTCGCCGAGAGGCGCGAACGCGGGATCATCGACGACGACGCGGTGGAAGGTCAGGGCGGTCGCGATGCCCTCGACGTCGAACTCCCGGAGCGCGCGCCGCGACCGCTCGAGGGCCTCCTGGCGGTCACGGCCCGTCACGATGAGCTTCGCGAGGAGCGAGTCGAAGTTGCCGCCGATGACGTCGCCCTGCCGGAAGCCCGTGTCGACGCGCACGCCGGGACCGCTGGGGAGCACCCATCGGGTGAGGACGCCGGGGGCCGGCAGGAATCCGCGACCCGGGTCCTCGCCGTTGATCCGGAACTCGATGCTGTGGCCGCGCAGATCGGGGTCGTCGTAGTCGATGACCCCGCCCTCGGCAATGCGGAACTGCTCGCGGACCAGGTCGATGCCGGCAACCTCCTCGCTGACCGGATGCTCGACCTGAAGGCGGGTGTTGACCTCGAGGAAGGAGATGGTGCCGTCCTCACCGACGAGGAACTCGCAGGTGCCCGCGTTGTGGTAGCCCGCCTCGCGGATGATCGCCTTCGATGCGCGGTAGAGCTCCTCGACCTGGGCGTCGGAGAGGTACGGAGCCGGCGCCTCCTCCACGAGCTTCTGGTGGCGGCGCTGGAGCGAGCAGTCGCGTGTCGACACCACAACCACATTGCCGTGCTGGTCGGCGAGGACCTGGGTCTCGACGTGGCGCGGGTTGTCGAGGTAGCGCTCGACGAAGCACTCGCCGCGGCCGAACGCCGCGACGGCCTCGCGAACCGCCGAGTCGTACAGCTCGGGGATCTCCTCGAGCGTGCGGGCCACCTTGAGGCCGCGCCCGCCTCCGCCGAACGCCGCCTTGATCGCCACCGGCAGGCCATGCTCCTGCGCGAACGCGATCACCTCGTCCGCGCCGGTCACCGGGTCGGGGGTGCCGGGGACCTGAGGTGCTCCGGCCCGGGCGGCGATATGCCGCGCGGAGACCTTGTCGCCGAGGTCGCGGATCGCCTGGGGCGGGGGGCCGATCCAGGTGAGCCCGACGTCGATCACGGCCTGGGCGAAGTCGGCGTTCTCCGACAGGAAGCCGTAGCCCGGATGGACGGCGTCCGCGCCGGACTTGCGGGCGACCTCGATGATCTTGGGGATGTCGAGGTAGGTCTCGGCCGCCGTGCTCCCCCCGAGTGCGTAGGCCTCGTCGGCCATCTCCACGTGGAGGGCATCCCGGTCGGGGTCGGCGTAGACGGCGACGCAGGCGAGGCCGGCATCGTGGCAGGCCCGGGCCACCCGAACGGCGATCTCGCCCCGGTTGGCGATGAGGACCTTCTGCACGCGCCGCAGTCTAGGGGGCCTCGCCTGGCACAGTGGGCGCATGGCCCTCCCCTTCGTCCTCGCCTCCGCGTCCCCGTCCCGGCTGCGCCTGCTCGAGCAGGCGGGGGTGGCTCCCGTGGTCCTGGTGAGCGGGGTCGACGAGGAGTCCATCGAGGCGGCGATGGCCGAGCGGCCCGTCCCTGATGTGGCGCTGGCGCTGGCGCGGGCGAAGGCCGAGGCGGTGCTGGCGCGCGCTCCGGCCGGCGCCCTGGTGCTGGGCTGCGACGCGATCTTCGAGGTGGACGGCGTTCGGATGGGCAAGCCGCCCACGGCGGAGGAGGCGCTGCACCGCTGGCAGCGAATGCGCGGTCGCAGCGGCACTTTGCACACCGGCCACTGGCTCATCGACTCGGGGACCGGGCAGGCGTCGGGGGAGACGGTGTCGACGACCGTGACGATGGCCGACGCCGACGACGTGGAGATCGCGGACTACATCGCCACGGGCGAGCCGCTCCAGGTCGCCGGCGGATTCACCCTCGATGGCCTGGGTGCGCCGTATGTCGCCGGGATCGTCGGGGATCCGGGCAGCGTGATCGGGGTATCGCTCCCGGCGGTGCGGCGCCTTGCCCTAGCGTGTGGCCGGCCATGGCCCGACGTGCGCGGCTGATCGTGGATGGCCCCGTCCTCATGCCACGCCTACTTCTTGGCTGTCGTGAACGTGACCGACGTTGAAGCCCCCGTGCCTGCGGAATTCCTGGCGCGCACCTGTGCTTTGTAGCCCTTGGCCGCCTTGAGGCCCGTCCACTTCTTCGAGAAGGTGCCGGTGGAGGACGTAGCGGACTGCGAGCCCCACGCCGACCACTTGCCTCCCGCCACCTTGAGTCGCGTTTCGTATGTGGTTATGGCACCGCCGC
>JBJTJS010000002.1:0-5128 GCA_046096085.1 bacterium | reverse complement strand
CGACGCTCTCCGGGGGGGAGGCGCAGCGCGTGGCGCTCGCCCGGGCCCTCGCGCCCGGCCCGCGGCTGCGACTCCTCGACGAACCGTTCGGGGCCCTCGCCCGCGAGTTGCGCGACCGGCTGGCCCTCGACGTGCGCGATCTCCTGCGCACCCTGCGCACCCCGGCGGTCCACGTCACCCACGACCCCGAGGAGGCGCGTCCTGGAACACCAGCCCGAACGCCCGCCGATAGGACGGGACGTCGGTGACGTCCGTGCCGTCCCACCGGATGCGCCCCGCGTCGGGGCGCTGCACGCCGGCGAGGCCGCGCCCGCGCGAGCCCGTGCCCGAGCCGCTCGGGCCGACGAGGACCACGGTCTCGTGCGGCGCGACCTGCACGCGGACGTGGTCGAGCCGCGTCGTGCCGTCGTAGTCGATGCGCACGTCCTCTAAGCGCAGGCACTGCTCGCTCACCAGCCGCCCTTCCCGGCCGGGCGCAGCCGCTCGGCCACGGCGACGACGACGAGCGTGAGCAGGACGAGGACCACCGCGAGTGCGCACGCCTGCCCGAGGTTGGCCTCGCCGGGCCGGCCGAGCAGGCGCACGATCTGGATCGGCATCGTGGGATTGTCCGCCCGCACCAGGAAGGCGGTGGCGCCGAACTCGCCGAGCGAGATCGCGCAGGCGAGCGCTGCCCCCACCGCGACGGCACGGCTGGTGATCGCGCCCTCGGTCGCGAGCCAGGCGCGCAACGGCGGCGCGCCGAGCGTGCCCGCCACCTGGCGCAGGCGCGGGTCCAGGGAGCGCAGCACGGGCAGCACGACGCGCACGACCACGGGCATGGCGACCAGGGCCTGGCCGAGGGGCACGAGGATCCACCACCCGCGCATGTCGACCGGCCCGCGCAGCGAGGCCAGCAGCAGCCCGAAGCCGATCGTCACCGCGGACACCCCGAGAGGCAGCGTGACCGCGGCATCGAGCAGCGCGCCGCGGCGCCGCGCCGCGTTGATGCCGACGGCGGCGAGGACGCCGAGGGCCGTGGCGATGACCGTGGCGATGACGGCGTACCGCAGGGAGAGCCCCACGGCCTCGATCGCGGGGACGGCCCGTGTGGAGGTGTCCGTCGGGCTCGGGAGCTCGGCGTACCACGCGAGCCCCCACGAGCCTCCGACGCGCAGGGAGCGGGAGAGGAGCGCGAGCAGCGGGACGACTACGGCGATCGCGAGCAGCACGGTGTACGCCGCCGCGGCGCGATCCAGCACGGTCGCCGGCGTGCGCGCGGGGAAGGCATCGGGCCTCAGCGCCTGCCGCACTGCGAGCCGGTCCTGCAGGACAGCGGAGACGAGCAGCGCCACGGCGACGACGACGAGCTGGAGCAGGGCAAGCCCGGCGGCGCCGCTGAGGTCGAGTCGCTGCACCGTGCGCTGGTAGATGTCGACCTCGATCGTCGGCAGCGAGGGGTCACCGACGATGAGCACGACGCCGAAGGACGTGAAGGTGAAGAGGAAGACGAGGATGGCCGACGCGGTGATGGCCGGCCGCAGGAGCGGCCATGTCGCCCGCAGGTGCGCGCGCCAGGGGGAGAGGCCGAGCGTCGCCGCGACCTCCTCCCAGCGCGGGTCGAGCATCGCCCACAGCCCGCCCACGACGCGGATGACCAGGCCCACGTTGAAGAACACGTGCGCGACGATGATCGCTGCGGTCGTCCCGGCGAAGGGCAGCAACTCGCGGAATGCCAGCCCGACCACGACGGTCGGGAGCACGAACGGCACCGTGAGGACAGCGAGCATGGCGGCTCGGCCGGGCACGCGCAGCCGGTAGAGCGCGTAGGCGGCGGGCATGGCGAGGGCCAGCGACAGCGCGGTGCTCAGGAGTGCCTGCGCGGTCGTGTAGGCGACGATCCGCCACGTGCTCGCCGTGGCGAGCACCTCCAGCGAGCGGGGTGCCAGACCCGTGATGAGGACCATGGCCACCGGCCAGGCGACGAGCACGCCGACGAAGGCGAGGGGGAGTGCGCTCGCGGCGCGCGCGGTTCGGGTGCTCACCGCAGGACGATCTCGGTCCACTCGTCGACCCAGGCCGACTGCTCATCGGCCACGCGGGCGCTGTCGAGCTCCAGCGGGCGCTCCGGGCGGGGTGCGAACTCGGCGAAGACCTCGGGGAGGGCGACGCCGGAGCGGGCGGGGAAGACGAACATGTTCAGGGGGATGTCGGCCTGCACCTGCTCGGACGCGAGCCAGTCGACGACCCTGCGCGCGGCCTCGGGCACGGGCGTGCCGCGCAGCACGCCGGCGAACTCCACCTGGTGGTAGCAGCCCTCACGCATGGCCGAGGTGGCGGGACGCTCCGGCTTGGGATCGGCGGCGTACACGATCTCGGCCGGTGGGCTGGTCGAGTAGGACACGACGAGGGGCCGGTCGCCGTCGCCGCCGCCCCCGGTGAACTCCGCGAGGTAGGCCTCCGACCAGCCGTTGACGACCTTGACGTCGTTCTCGCGCAGCATGCGCCAGTAGTCGCGCCAGCCGTCGCCGAAGTGCGCGATGGTCGAGAGGAGGAAGGACAGGCCGGGGGACGATGTCGCGGGGTTCTGCGCGACGAGGAGCCCGCGGTAGCGGGGGTCGGCGAGGTCCTCCAGCGTCTTCGGGGGCGCGATGCCCTGATCGGCGAACCAGGCGTCGTCGATGTTCACGCAGACGTCGCCGTCGTCGATCGGCGTGACCGTGTCCTTGCCGAGCGTGACGAGCTCCGGGCGCAGTGCGCCGTCCGCGGTGGCGACGTACGGGTCGAAGACGCCGGCGGCGAGCGCTCGGTCCAGGGTGGTGGTGTCGACCCCGTAGAGGACGTCGGCGTCGGGGTTGCCCGCCGACAGGACGGCGCGGTTGACCACCTCGACGGCGTCGCCGCCCGTGACCACCTCCAGGTCGATCCCCTGGTCGGCCAGCGCGTCGACGACGTCCTCGCTCAGGGCGAAGGAGTCGTGCGTGGCCAGCCGGACGACCGTGGGCGATGCGCCGCTCGACGATGACGTCTCCGGCGAGGTGGCCGGTGCGCCCGCGCACGCGGCGAGCGCCGCCGCGACTACGGCGACCGCGAGGCCTCGGATCGGGTACTGGGACATCCGCACTGACCGCTCCCTCCGCTGGCATTACCCAGATCAGGTGTGCGGGTCGGTGGCGGCGGCCACCCTCTCAGCCCGACGGTCCCTCGAGCTCCCCTGGTGACGCCACTGTAGTCGCTGCAGCCCGCGGATGCCGTCGGCGCCCGCGGGTGCCACAGTGGGCCCATGACCGACCTGAGCGAGCGTTCCGTCATCGTCGTCGGCGCGACCGGGGGACTGGGCGCGCCCATCGCATCCCTGCTCGCGGCGCAGGGTGCGCGCCTCACCCTGGTGGCGCGCAGCGAGGAGCGTCTCGCCGCGGTCGGCGTCGAGGGCGTTGCCGTGGCCATTGACATCCGCAAGGCCGCGAGTGCTGCCCGGGTCGTCGAGACGGCGGAGGCGGCGTACGGCGGCGTCGACGGTGTCGTGTTCGCAGCGGGGATCGTGGCCTTCGGCTCCATCGCCGACACCCCGGATGACGTGATGATCGACCTGTTCACCACCAACACGCTGGCGCCGCTGCGCCTGATGCGGGCCGCGCTGCCGGCGCTGCGCGCCTCCGCGGAGCAGAAGCGGGACCCGTTCGTGGTCAATGTGAGCGCGGTCGTCGCGGAGCAGCCGATGCCCGGGATGGCGGCGTACTCCGCGTCCAAGGCCGCACTCATGGCCTACGACTCCGCGGCGGCGCGCGAACTGCGGCGCGAGGGCATCCGCGTCGTCGACGTGCGCCCACCTCACACCGAGACGGGGCTGGCGACGCGGCCGGTGCACGGCGAGGCGCCCCGGCTGCCCCAGGGCCTGACCCCCCAGGCGGTGGCCGAGCGCATCGTGCTCGCGATCACGGACGATGAGAAGGACCTCGCGAGCGGCGCGTTCGGCTGAGGGCTACGCGCCGTGGTCGGCCGTGGCCGCCCTGATGGCGCGCATGATGCGCTGCTCGGAGACCTTCTCGCGGGTGCCGAGTTCCTGGGCCCACAGGCTCACGCGCAACTCCTCGATGCTCCACCGGACGGCGTCGGCCGCGGCGCCCGGGGGCACGGCGTCTGCGGCGCGCTGCACGCGCTGCACCTCCTCCATGCGCAGCAGGTCGCGGCCGGGATCGAGCGGCAGCTTCTCGCGGCGGATGCGCGCGGCCCTGAGGTAGCGGGCGAGATCGGGTTGACGGGCGGCGCCGTACTCGCGCAGGAAGCCCGGGTGCACGAGGCGCGCGACCTGGTCGCGCAGGTCGCGGATCGCGGCGTCCCAGCGCGGGTCGGCGGGCGCGTCGAGGGCGGAGGTGACCGCCCACCATTCCCCCAGGACGGGTGCGACGGCCCGTAGCAGCGCGGTCACCCGCGGCTGCTGCTCGCGTCGGAACGCCGCGGCGGCCGCGTCGAACTCCGCCGCGCTGGTCGGCACCCCGCCGAGGTCCTCGAAGAGCTCGAGGGCGGCGACCTCGCGCGCCTCCTCCACCAGTCCGGCCACCGAGCCCTGCGGATTGCGCGACAGCACGAGCTTCTCCGAGGTGTCGAGGGGGAGTTTCGCGACCTGCAGGGGCACCGTCGCGCACACCAGCCGGGCGGCGCCGTACGGCATGGCATGGTCGCGCGCCTCCGGAGTGGGCAGGATCTCGACGCGGGCCGAGCCGTCGTCCGCGGCGACGAGCGCGGGGTACGCCGTCACGCGGTAGCCGCGGCGATCCACGGCGAGGGAATCGGGCAGGTCGGGCCACTCGGTGACGGTCCGTCCCGCGAGGTCGGGGACGGCAGCGGCCACCTCGGCCGAGGCCCGCTGGTGCAGCTGCCGGATCAGCGCGCCGAGGTCCTTGCCCGCGGCGATCTCGCGGCCGCCGTCGTCGATGACCGCGATGGTGGGGACCAGGTGCGCCGGCACCTTCTCCCAGGACCATTCGGCGGGCGTGACGACGACGCCGGTGGCGGCCCGCAGGGCGGCGGACAGCCGTGTCCGCACCGGCACCTCAGACCCTCCCCGGCCCGTTAGCCGCCCGTCAGCCGCGTTTTCGGGGCCGATTTCGCGGTTCGTGGGCGGCAAACCAGGGGGGTGGGGGGTTTC
>JBJTJS010000001.1:0-2553 GCA_046096085.1 bacterium | reverse complement strand
GTCTGCGGACGCGGGCCAGGGCGTTGTTGTAGACGACGACGAAGCAGAAGGTCGAGTGCGCCACGATCAGCGTGAGGAACGTGAGTCCCCCGAGGAACGTCGTGAAGACGTTGTTGAGGGCGATGCCCGTGACGATGCCGGGCAGCGCGATCGGCAGGATGATGAGCAGGCTCACCGAGTCGCGGCCGAAGAACCTGAAGCGGCCGAGCGCCAGGGCGGCCAGGGTGCCGAGCACGAGGGCGATCGCGGTGGCGCAGATGCCGAGGATGACGCTCGTCACCAGGGCCTCGCGGACGCCCTCGTTATCGACCGCCTTCTCCCACCACTGCACCGAGAAGCCCTCCGGCGGCCAGCTCAGCGTCTCGCCCGCGTTGAACGAGTTGATGAGGACGACGGCGATGGGGATGTAGACGAAGAGGAAGGCGATGACCGCGAAGACGGTGAGGACGATCTTGGCGCCGCGACTGGTCGTCACAGGTTGTCCAGGGCGCCGGTGCGGCGTACCGCAGCGAGGTAGAGGAGCACGATGACGACCGGGATCGTCGCGAAGGCCGCGGCGAAGGGAAGGTTCGTCACGTAGTTCTGCTGCACCACGTTGCCCAGCATGACGACCTTGCCGCCGACGATCTGGGCGGTGATGTAGTCGCCGAGGCTGAGCGAGAAGGTGAAGATCGAGCCGGCGACCATCGTGGGGAAGATGGTCGGGACGATGACGCTCCAGAAGGTTCGCCAGCTCTTGGCGCCGAGATCCGCGGACGCGTCGAGCTGGGAGTTCGGCAGCCGCGTGAAGCCGGCGTACACGGGCAGGATCATGTACGGCAGCCACAGGTAGGTGAGCGTGATGATGATGGCCGGCTCGCCGAAGCCGGGCCCGCTCAGGCCGAGCGGCTGGAGGAACCAGGCGACCACGCCCTGCTCGGGACTGAGCATCGCGCGCCAGGCGTAGACCTTGACCAGGTACGACGCCCACAGCGGCGTGAGGATGAGCGCCACGAGGAGGGGCTGCCAGCGCGGGCGCGCGACGCGGGCCATGTAGTAGGCCACCGGGACCCCGATGAACAGGCACAGGATCGTCACTGCGATGGCGATCCCCAGCGTCCGCAGCATCACCTGCAGGTACGCGGGGGTGGTGAATGCCTCGATGAAGTTGTCGAGGGTGAAGGTGCGGACGATCGCGCTCGTGAAGCCGTCGACCGTCCAGAACGCGGTGAGGAAGAGTGCGGCGAGGGAGCCCCCGTAGACGATGACCAGCCAGGCCATGGGCGCCGCCAGCAGGGCCGCGAGCCGGGCTCGCGGATGCCGGTAGGCGAATCCCCCCCGAGGGGGACTGGCTGCGGTCGTCGTCGCTGACATGGGCTCCCTCGCCGCCTAGACCTCTAGGAGCGAAGCTCCGACCAGGCCTTCGACCACTCCGAGTACGGCACGCACTTGACGTCGGTGCGACCGTCGAGGCAGGCCTCGGTCGGGGTGTTCCAGTAGTACACGTTCTCCCAGTACGTCGGCTCGTTGGCGTGGTAGGTCGCGCACTGCTCCGCGTTGATATCGCAGGCCTTCGCGTTGCTCGGCGCCTCGCCGAACCACGCCGTGGCCTGCTGGTTGACCTCGGGCGAAGCGATCCAGTCCAGCCACTTGTAGGCGCAGTTGAGGTTCTTCGTGTCCTTCGCGATCATCCACGTGTCGGACCAGCCCGTCGCGCCCTCCTTGGCCTTGACCGCGCCGATCTTCGCCGGGTCGAAGCCGTTCACGATGACCTGCCACGAGGTGGCGGCCGTCATGGTGCCGGCGTTCACGGCATCGATCTGCTTGAGGTAGTCGCTCCAGTACTCGCTGACCAGGCCCTTCTGCTGCTTGAGCAGGTTGATGGCCGCGTCGAACTGCTTCTGGTCGAGCGCGTAGGGATCCTTGATGCCCAGGTCGGGCTGCGTCGCCATGAGGTAGACGGCCGCGTCGGCGATGTAGATCGGCGAGTCGTACGGGCCCACGCCGCCGGCAGCCGGCGAGTCGGGCTCGAACATGACCGACCACGAGTCGACGTTGTCGCCCACCTTCTCCTTGTTCCAGACGAGGAGGTTGGCGCCGCGTCCGTGCGGCATGCCGTAGGCGACCCCGTTGACGCTGTTGTGCGCCTTCATCTTCAGGTCGGGGAAGATATCCGCGTAGTTCGGCAGCAGGTCGGTGTTGATGGGCTGCACGTTGCCGCCGTAGATCAGGCGGAGCGACGCGTCACCCGACGCGGACACGACGTCGTAGCCGCCGCCCTGGAAGATCTTGACCGCCTCGTCGGAGGTGCCGAAGACCTTGACGTTGACCTGGCAGCCGGTGGCCTCCTCGAAGGGGGTGATCCAGTCGGCGGTCGGGTCGGTGCTGCCGTCCTCGGCGTATCCCGGCCACGCGAGGATGTTGAGCTCACCCTCGCCGTCGCCGACCGGTCCGGCAAAGGTCGCAACCTCGGGCGGGGCGCCGGCGCCCCCCGCACAGCGGCGGCGGGGGCGGCGCCCCCCCCCGCCGCCGGCGGCGCGTACCCGGGCCGCCGCGCCCCCGGCGGCCACCCGC